>NZ_DASYJG010000037.1:0-38899 GCF_035996765.1 Baekduia sp. | reverse complement strand
CGATTCCAGCAACCGCGCCGTCCCGGCGGCGTTGATCTCCCAGGCCAGCCCCGGATCGCGCCGGGCTTCGGTACCGGACGCGACGGCGGCCAGATGTACCACCGCATCCCAGCGTCCCCCCACCGCACCGGCGACCGAGTCGGAGCTGCCCAGTTCCATGCTCCGCCATTCGATCCGGGCCTTCTCCTCGCGCGTCAGCAGCGAAGACGGCTGGCCTCCGCTGCGATGGATTCCGGTGACGGCATGGCCTCGGTCCATCAACCGGCGAACCAGCCACCCTCCGACGAAGCCATCGGCACCCGTGACGAGAACGTTCACCGCAGGCGCTTCAGCCTTTCGAGGTCCGCATCCACCATCATCTCCACCAGCGATTTGAAGTCTACCGTGGGCTTCCAGCCCAGCTCAGCCGCGGCCTTAGCCGGGTCGGCCAGAAGGACATCGACCTCGGCGGGGCGCATGAATGCCGGGTCGCTCGCCACGTACTTGCGCCAGTCCAGGCCGACATGGGTGAAGGCGGTTTCGACCAGCTCACGTACGCTGTGCGCCGACCCGGTGCCGATGACATAGTCTTCGGGCGACGGGCGCTGGAGCATCCGCCACATCGCGTCGACGTAGTCGCCCGCGAAGCCCCAGTCGCGCCGGGCGTCGAGATTGCCGAGACGAAGCTGGCTGGAGAGGCCCAGCCGGATGCGCGCGGCGCCGTCGGTAATCTTGCGGGAGACGAATTCCATCCCGCGCCGTGGCGATTCGTGATTGAACAGGATGCCGCTCACCGCATACAGGTTGTACGACTCCCGATAGTTCACAGTGATCCAGTGGCCGTACACCTTGGCGACGCCGTAGGGCGAGCGCGGATAGAATGGCGTGTCTTCCCGCTGGGGCGTCTGCTGAACCTTGCCGAACATCTCCGACGAGCTCGCCTGATAGAACCGGGCGGTGGGATGCACCAGCCGCACCGCCTCGAGAATCCGGGTCACGCCCAGCGCGGTGAACTCCCCGGTGAGCACCGGCTGACTCCAGGAGGTGGGCACGTACGATTGGGCCGCGAGGTTGTATACCTCGTCGGGCCTGATGTCCTGGAGGACCACGGTCAGCGAATGCTGGTCCAGCAGATCCGCCGTCACGATATGAATCCGGTCTACCAGATGCTCGATCCGCTCGAAGCTGTGATGGCTGGTGCGGCGGACCATCCCATACACCTCGTACCCCTTCTCGAGCAGCAGCTCGGCGAGGTAGGAGCCGTCCTGGCCGGTGATTCCGGTGATGAGCGCAGACTTGGGCATCGCGCGGCAGGGTAACGAGGGAGCCCGCTAGCGTGCGCCCCGATGCCTGCCCTTCGCGACGCACTGGCCCGCACAACCGACCCGCATCAGTTCGATCTGCGGCCCACCGGGCCGGGCGCTGTGTTGGACATCGGCTGCGGCAGCGCGAAGTTCCCTGGCGCGATCGGGCTCGATATCTCCGGAGACACGGACGCCGACGTGGTGCACGATCTCGACGTCTTCCCGTATCCCATCGAGGACGCGTCGTTTGACCAGATCCTGATGCAGGACGTCATCGAGCACGTCGCGCAGCCGATTCGCGTGTTCGAGGAGCTGCATCGGATCGCGCGGCCCGGCGCACGGATCCAGCTACGCACCCCGCACTTCTCCTCGGTGCTCGCCTACGGCGACCCGACGCATCGCCATTACTTCTCGACGGTCGCGATCCGCTCGCTCGGCGAGCCGCGCTTCGCCCACTACACCGACGTGCGCTTTCGTGAGATCCACGTCACGCTCGATCTCTGGCTTCCGTTTCGCCTCACCGGGATCGCTGCGCTGGCCAATCGCTATCAGCTGCCCTACGAGTCCTATTTCGCGTTTCGCTTCCCCACCATGAACATCCGCGCGGAGTTCGAGGTCGTCAAGTAACGCCATGCGCGTCGTTGTCAACGGCCTGTTCCTCGCGCCGCCGATGGGCGGCGTGGAGACCTACTTGCGCGAGCTCTGCCGCGGGCTGCTCGTGCGCCCCGACGCGCCGCGGCTGACGGTCCTCCTCAACCCCGCCGGTTACGACAAGCTCGTCGAAGAAGACTGGGCGGCCGGTGCGGAACTCGTGCGGGCGGGGCAACTCGGCCGCGCCGGCCTGCGCGCGCTGAGCGAGCTGACGGCGGTCGGCCTCGTGGCCGACCGGCGCCGCGCCGACGTGGTGCACTCCGTGGCGATGACGGGTCCGCTGGTCTCCCGTGCGGCGCGCGTCGTGACGATCCCCGACACGGTCTGGATCACGCATCCCGAGGACACGTTCAACAACCGCCTGTGGCGCACCCTCGTGCCGTGGGTGGCGCGGCGAGCCGACCGCGTCGTGGCGATCTCGCACGCGGCCGGCGAGGAGCTCAGGCGCAACCTCGACGTCCCAGCGGCCAAGCTCGACGTCGTCCCGCTCGGCTTCGGCAGCCCCGCGACGGTCGCTCCGACGTCGGACGCCGTGCTGCGCGAGAAGCTCGGCCTCGGCCCAGGCCCGATCGTCCTCAACGTCGGCCAGAAGAAGCCGCACCGCAACCTCGAGCGCTTGGTCCGGGCGATGGTGACCGTGCGTGCGACCGTTCCCGACGCGCAACTCGTCCTGCCCGGACCGTCGAGCGAGGAGGCCCAGGAGGCGCTGCGCGTCCTGGCCGCCGGCATCGGGCTGGCCGACGCGGTCACGGTCCCCGGCTTCCTAGAGACGGCTGACCTCGAAGGGCTCTACGCGAACGCCCGCGCGTTCCTGCTGCCGTCTCTGGTCGAGGGCTTTGGCCTGCCGGTGCTGGAGGCGATGGCGCGGGGGCTGCCGGTGGCGTGCACACGCGACTCGGCGCCCGGGGAGGTCGCCGGCGATGCGGGTCTGGCGCTGGACCCGACCTCGGAGGCCTCGATCGCCCAGGCCACCCTCGCGCTGCTCACCGACGATGCGCTGCATGTGCGTCTGTCAACTGCCGGTCGCGTCCGCGCCGCGTCCTACACGTGGGAGCGCTGCGTCGACGAGACGCTCGCGGTCTACGCGCGAGCGCTCGGGCGGGCCTAGTCTCCGCATCAGTGTCCGGAGGTGCCATCACCCAGCCCGACGTGCCCGACCCACCGGTCGGCGACGTCCTTGACACGCCCGAGGCGGGCCGCCGCGTCGTGCGCGGTGGGGCGCTGCGCGTCGGCGGCTTCGTCGCCGGGCTGAGCGCGTCGCTGGTCGGTGCCGCGCTCGTCACCCGTCACCTCGGTCCAGCCGACTACGGCCGCTACCAGACCGTGGTGGCGCTCGTGACCGTCGTGCAGGCCGTGACCGACCTCGGGATGTCGACGCTCGGGCTGCGTGAGTACGCCCAGCGCACCGGCGCCGACCGCGACCGCTTCATGCGCGTGCTGTTGGGAATGCGCCTGGCGCTGACGAGCGCCGGGACGCTGCTGGCGATGCTTGCCGCGGTCGTGCTCGGCTACGACTCTCAGATGGTGATCGGCGCGGGCCTGATGGGGCTCGGTCTGATCTTCGTGGTGATCTACGCGACGCTGAGCATCCCGCTGGCCGCGGAGATCCGGATGGGGGCGGTGACCGGGCTCGATGTCGGGCGCCAGGTCGGCCTTGCCGCGCTGTTCGTCGTGCTGGTCGCGGCCGGCTCCGGTGTCGTCGGCTTCCTGGCGGCGACGATCCCGGTCCACCTCGCGCTGGTGCTCGTCACGCTGGTGCTCGTGCGGGGCCAGGCGCCGCTGCGACCGACCTTCGACCGCAGCCAATGGATCGCGCTGATCCGTCCGACGATCACGTTCGCGCTGGCGACCGCGGTGGGCAGCCTGTACGTCTACACGGCGCTGGTGATCACGTCGCTGGTCTCCACGCAGGAGCAGACCGGCCTGTTCGGCGCATCGTTCCGCGTGTACATCATCGTGGCGTCGGTACCGGGCATCCTGGTGACGACCGCCTTCCCGCTGCTCTCGCGCGCAGCCCGTGATGACCGCGAGCGCCTCCGTTACGCCACGCAGCGGCTCTTCGAGGGGACGGCGGCGCTCGGCGGTGCGGCGCTGATCACGTGTGTGCTGGGCGCGGCGCCGATCATGGCGGTCGTCGCGGGCCATCAGTACGACGGCGCGATCCCCGTCCTGCGGATCCAGGGCGCGGCGCTGGCGCTGACGTTCGTGATCGCTACGTGGGGCTTCACGCTGCTGGCGATGCACCGCCACCGGCAGATGATCCGCGCCAACGTGATCGCGCTGGTGGTCAGCGCGAGCACGGTCCTGCTGCTGGCGCGCACCCACGGCGCCGAGGGCGCGGCCTTCGGAACGCTGCTGGGCGAGACCTCACTGGCCTGCGCCTACGCCTGGGGTATCGGCGGCGGCAACCGGTTGATGCGGCCGCGGTTCCTGCGTGTCGGCCGGATGGTCGTGGCCACCGGCCTCGGCCTGTTGGCCTGGTTCCCGCCGATTCCGGACGCGCTCGCGACCGTCGTTGGCCTCGGGATCTATGCCGTTGCCCTGCTGTCGCTCGGAGCCCTGCCGACGGAGATCCGGGAGCACCTACCCGGCCCGCTCAGCCGCCTCGGCCCGACGCTGCACGACGAGTGATACTGCCGCCGATGCCCCGCGTCCTCGTCGTCCGCGGCCACCAGGCCACCCCTTGGGACCTACGCCAATGGGAGGCGCTGCCTGACCGCTTCGATGTCGCCTACCTGCGCTCGGCGGCTAACGGCTGGGACGTCGGGTCAGTGGCGCTGGAGGCCGTGCCTGTGCGCACGCGTCGCGACAGGCTTCCTAAGGGGCGCCTCGGCGATGTCGCCACGCTGCTGGCCGGGGACGCCTACGGCGCCGGGGCCGACGAGGCCTATGCAGCGGCCGACGTTGTGCATGCCGAAGAGCTCGCGTACTGGTTTGCCGCAGACGCGGCGCGGGCCAAGGAGCACCACGGCTTCAAGTTGGTGCAGACGGTCTGGGAGACGCTGCCGATGCTGCGGACCTACCGGCGCGGCGCGTCGGCCAAGCTCCGCCACGAGGTGCTCGCGGCGACCGACCTGTTCATGCCGGCGACCGAGCGCGCCCGGATCGGGTTGCTGCTGGAGGGCGTGCCGGAGGAGAAGATCGCGGTCTGCGCACCGGGGATCGATGTGGATCGCTTCGCGGCGGCGAGCGTGCCGGCGACGCCGCCTGCCGAGCACACCATCGTCGCGCCCGGCCGTTTGGTCTGGGAGAAAGGCCAGCACGACGCGATCCGCGCCCTAGCGCTGTTGCACCGCGGGATCGTCACGCTCCCCGACGGCACGCCGGCCCGGCCGCATCTGAAGATCGTCGGGGTCGGTCCAGAGGACGGACGGCTGCGGGCCCATGCCCAGGAGTTGGGCCTCGGCGAGGCGGTCACGATCGGCGCGGTGCCCTACGACGACATGCCGGGTGTGTTCGCCGGTGCGTCGGCGCTTCTCCTTGGCAGCCAGTCCTCCGCCCTCGGCGGCCGCCATCCCTTCGACGTGCCGCGCGCGTTCTGGGAGGAGCAGTTCGGCTTCGTCTTTGTCGAGGCGATGGCGGCCGGCCTGGACATCGTCGCGACGACCAACGGCGCGATCCCCGAGGTGCTGCAAGGCCAGGGCACGCTCGTCCCGGCCGGCGACTACATCGGCATGGCACGAGCGCTCGCAGCCGGCGCGCTCTCACGACCGCCAGGGACCCGCGTCGCCTATCCGGCGGAGCTGTTGCAGCACTACTCCGTGGGCGCCTTCGCGGACCGCCTCGCCGGCGCCTATGATCGTGTGTTGACCGGCTCCCACTAGGGTTCGGATCGTGCCTCTCGTCCCGCCCGATCCAACCGATGTCGCTCGCCGCGTCGCGTTGACGACCGCCGTCCGTGACACCGACGTCATCCCCAAGGTGCCCAACGCCGGGGCGCTGGAGCGCGTCGGGGATCGGTCCGTGCAGGTCATGCACAATGGCTTGCTGATCGATGAGGCATGTTATGGCGGACCGTTCATGACCGACATCATCACAAGCCTCCGCGGGCATCACGAGCCGCAGGAGGAACTGGTCTTCCATCGCATCCTCGAGCGCCTCGCGCAGACGGTGGGCGACCGTTCGCCCGCGATGGTTGAGCTCGGCGCGTACTGGGCGTACTACTCGATGTGGTTTCAGCGCACGCTGCCGGGTGCGACGACGATCATGATCGAGCCCGATCCCTACAACTTGGAGGTCGGCAAGCGCAACTTCGCGCTCAACGGTCTTGAGGGCGTGTTCCACCAGGTGGCTGTCGGCGCGACCAAGGGCGAGCACATGTGGATCACCTGCGAGAGCGACGGTCGCACGCGCCAGGTGCCGACGGTCACGTTGGACGGGTTGATCGCCGAGAACGACTTGGAGCGGATCGACCTTGTGTTGTGCGACACGCAGGGCGCCGAGCTCAACGTGCTCTCGGCCGCCCGCGATGCGCTGCGCAACCGCCGCATCCGCTTCCTCGTGCTGTCCACCCACCATCAGGTCTTCAGCGGAGATGCGCTGACCCACCAACGCTGCCTCGCGTTCCTGCAGGACCAGGGCGCGCACATCATTGCCGAGCACTCGATCGCGGAGTCCTGCAGCGGGGACGGGCTTATCGCTGCCTCGATGGATCCCGCTGATCGCGATCTGATCGTCGACGTCTCCCATGTCCGGGCCCGCGACTCGCTCTTCGGCGAGCCGGAGTACGAGGTCGATCGCGCGCGCGGCTGGCGCGGACCGGTCCGTCGCTACGGCGGCCGCGCCGTCGTCCGCGCGCAGATCCGGATGCGTCGCGAGCGCGGGCGCTAGCGCGCGATCGAGCGCAGGAGGGCGAGCGTCTCGCGGGCCGTGCGCTCCCAGGAGAAGAGCGCGGCGCGGGCGTGGCCGCGGGTGCGGAGGTCGTTGGCGAGCGCCGGATCGGAGAGGAGGCGTGCGAGGGCCGAGGCGATGGCGGTGATGTCGGTTGGGTCGACGAGCAGCGCTGCGTTGCCGGCGACCTCGGGCAGGCTCGACACGTTGGAGGTCACGACCGGCGCGCCCGCGGCCATCGCTTCGAGGATGGGCAGGCCGAAACCCTCATACAACGATGGGTAGGCGAAGGCCGAGGCGCCGGCGTAGAGCGCACGGAGCTCGTCCTCGCTGACGCGGCCGAGGAGCTGCGCGCCCTGGTCGCGGGCGGCGGACAGGATCGGGGCGGCGTCCCAGCCGATCGGCCCGACCAGGGCGAGGACGTGGCCGGCGCGGGCGTCGGCATCCAGCGACGACCACGCCGCGATCAAACGCTCAAGGTTCTTGCGCGGCTCGAGTGTGCCGACGGCCAACACATAGGGCTTGCCTTCGAGCGCCGGATGGCCGGGCGCGGGGACGGGCGTGCTGAAGGCGGGATCGGCGGCGAGCGGGATCATGGTGGCCTTGCTCGTCGCATACGGGAACAGCCGCACGAGGTCGGCGCGCGTCGCCTCCGAGATGCACGGCAGCGCCGCCGCCCGCCGCAGCGCCGGTCGAATTGTCGCCTGCTCGATGCGCGCTGAGCTCGTCTTCGCGTTCCCGCGGTCAACGAACGGCACGAGGTCGTAGACGACGACCGCGGTGGGCTTCAAGCAGAACCACGCGGTCAGATAGCTGTTGGTCGACAACAGCATGTCGACCTCCCGCGACGCGTGCGCCGCGGCGGCCACATGCCACACGGGATCCGGCAACCCGACCAGCCGCCAGGCAAAATGCGCCGGATCCAGATCACCCCAGCGCTCGCGCGCATAGAGCACGAACCGCACATCGCGCGCCTCTTCCACCCGCGAAAGCGCTGTGAGCAGCTCGCGGACGTAGCGTCCGCGCCCCGCCGGGACCTCGGCGGCCGCGCGCGCGTCGATGCCGACCGTCAGCGTCATTGGCGGGCGAGGCTACTGCCCACCCCGCCGCCGTCGCGCCGTGGCTCGCCAGCCGCCATCGCGGCCGGGCGTCTGCCACGATCCGTGCGTGAGCGATATCGACCGCAACCTGCGCGCCGTCGCGCAGGGCTTTCAGTACGACGCCATCGCCGATCGCATCGCGCAGCTGGCGCCGCAGCGCGTCCTGGACTGGGGTGCGGGCTGGGGCCAGATGACCCAGCGGATCCGCGCGCGGGGCATCACCTGCGAGGCCTATGACTACTGGCCGGACGCGCCCGACGGCGTCGACGCGCACGAGGGCTTCGAGGACGTCCAGGTCCGCCACAGCACCGAGCCGGTCGCGCTGCCCTACGGCGACGGCGAGTTCGACCTCGTGCTGTCCTGCGGCGTCCTGGAGCACGTCTCCGATCCGGCCGCCTCCCTGGCCGAGCTCCACCGCGTCACGGCCCCGGGCGGCCGGCTGTTGATCTACAACCTGCCCAACCGCTTCAGCTACCTGGAGCGCATCGCCCAGTACAGCGGGCGCTACTACCACGGCGCGCTCGAGCACGATCGGGTCTACACGAAGCGGTCGGCGTCGGCCATCGTCACCGGCGCCGGCTGGCGGGTCGAGGAAGCGCGTTTGCGCAACCTCCTGCCGCTCTCGATCCCCAACGAGACGCTCAACCGCTTCGCGAGGCCGGTGTGGAAGCTCAGCCAGGCCCTCAGCCACGTGCCGGTCCTGTCGCTGGCGGCGACCTCGGTCGAGGTGGAGGCGACGCGCCCCGGGCCGCTCGCGCTCGCGGCCCCGACGGCCGCCTCGGCCACCACCGCGTGACCGCGCCGCACATCGGTCTCGACCTGCTCTTCCTCGAGCCCGGCGCGACGGGGGGGATGGAGACCTATGCGCGCGCGCTCGTGCCGCTGCTGCCCGCCGCGCTGCCCGGCGCGCGCTTCACGATCCTGGCCGGACGCGAGCTGGCCGGCGAGTGGCGCGCCACGCCGTGGCATCCGGCGGTGCAGCTCGTCGGGCTGCCGGTGTCGTCCGGCACGCGGATCGTGCGCACCGCGGCGCAGCAGTCCGTCGTGGCCGGCGCTGCCGCACGGGCCCGCGTCGATCTCCTGCACTCGCTCGGCAACCTCGGGCCCTTGGTCGGCCCGCGGCGCGTCGTCACCATGCACGACCTCATCTACCTGCGCCATCCCGAGACGACCACGGGCCTGCTGGCCGCCGGGCTCGGCCGCCTGGCGCCGCTCGTCGCGCGCCGCGCAAAAAGGATCATCGCGGTCTCCCAGGCCACGTCCGACGACCTCCAGACATTGCTCGGCGTCCCGGCCGGCAAGATCGACGTCGTCCCGTCCGGACCGGGCCTCGCGCCCATCGCTACCCCCACGCCCGAGGCGCAACTGCGCGCCACGTTGGGGCTCGGCAGCGGCCCGCTCGTGCTCAGCGTGTCCGCGCGCCGACCACACAAGAACCTCGTGCGCCTGATCGAGGCCGTCGGCCGCATCCCCGACGCCGAGCTGGTCCTGCCGGGCTATCCGACAGCCTTCGACGCCGATCTGCTGGACGCCGCCCGCCGCGCCGGCGTCAGCGACCGCGTCCACCTCTGCGGCTGGATCGACGACGCCCAGCTCGAAGGGCTCTACGCCGCGGCGACCTGCCTCGCGTTCCCGTCGCTGGCCGAGGGCTTCGGCCTGCCGGTGCTCGAGGCGATGGCGCGCGGCCTGCCCGTCGCGTGCTCGGGTGTCTCGGCGCTGCCCGAGGTCGCCGGCGACGCCGCGCTGCTGTTCGATCCCACGAGCGTCGAGGCCATCGCCGGCGCCATCGGCGCACTCCTCAGCGATCGAGCACTGCGCTCGCGCCTGATCGCCCGCGGCCACGCGCAGGCGGCGACGTTCACCTGGGAGCGCGCCGCGGCCGGGACCGCGGCGAGCTACACCCGCGCGCTGGGCTGAGGCTCGGGGTCGGGCTCCGGCTCGTCGCTCGGCGGCGGAGGTTCGGCGCCGTCGGCCACGTTGCCCATCTCGTCCTCCGCCGCCGCGCGCGACAGCGCCACGGCCACGGCGACCGGCACCCCAAACACCGCCAACAACCCCAACAAGAAGACCTCCCAGCCCGCCACCGGGCGGAAGGCGGCGATGTGCGACGCGATCGTCCCCAACCGCCCGCTGAGCGACTGCGATGGATGCGTCAGCAGCGTGATGCTCAGCTCCTGATCGATCGGCTTGCCGTTCACCTTCGTCGTCGACAGGCTCGAGCTGCGGCCCGGATTGATCCCATACACCTTGACTTGGTGGCGGCCCTCGTTGAACACGCAGAGCGTGCCGTTGGGGATCTCGGTGCGCGCCGGCGTGATCGCCACGGTCTGCAGCACGTCGCCGGCCGTGCCCGCGGGCAACTGCGCGGTCGCGCGGTAGCCGGGGCCGGAGGCCACGATGCGCAACGGCGACGCGGGCCGCTTGGAGCCCGTCAGCGTGAACTGCACGTAGCGCGCGTCTGGCCCCCACGGCATCCGGTCGGCGCAGACGCTCTGGCCGCCCTTGACCGCGATCGGCGCCAGCGAGGCTGGGTCGGTCGGCTGGACGGTCGGGGTCGCGTAGGTGGCCGGGCGCGCGCGGTCCAGGAAGGGGACGGCCTTCACCACGAACCACAGCGCGAAGAGCACGAGGACGCCGGCGAACAGGCCCCTACGCATAGAACCGCTCCACGTTGAGGGCCAGCCCGCCGAGCGACAGCGCGATCATGCCGACGAGGACGACCGCCGCGACGACGGCCCCGGCGCGGCGCGGCAGACCCGCGACGACCGCGGCGATCGCGATGCCGACGATGCCGGTCATCGGCAGCAGGTAGCGGCCGACGATCAGCGGGTTCTCGCTGCCGTTGACCAACGCACGGTAGGACGCGACATGCAGGAAGAAGACGAGGCAGATCGCGGTTCCGGCGACGATCACGATCTTCGGCCAGTGCGGCCAGACCGTGCGGATGCGCACCGCGCCGATCGTGTACAGGGCGATCAGCAGGACGAAGACTGCCACCTGCACGGCGTCATAGACCACGTAGGGGAAGTAGACCTCGAAGGACGAGAAGACGCCGCCGAAGTACTGCTGTACGAAGAACTGGCGGTAGCCGAATGCGGGCCCGAGGTGGGGGACCATCGAGTCGAGCCTGGGCAGGTAGAACTGCCAGATCCCGGAGAACAGCCCGCGTATGCTGAACGCCGAGCGACTGCCGATGTTCGCCTCGCCACCGAACAGCGCACCACCGCCGCCCGCCGAGATGATGACCTTGTAGATCCCGAGCCCGGCGAGCAGGACGACGCCGGAGCTGGCGGCCGCGCGCAGGGTGGAGCGCAGCGTCTTGGCGTGCGTGAGCCATGCGACGAGCAGCGCGAGCAGCAGCGCCGGGACGAGCGCCAGGCCACGGCCGTGCGTGAGCACCGAGAGCACGGTGACCGCCGACAGGCCCGCGGCGCGCTGCCAGGTGAGGCCCAGCCGGGCGGTTCGCAACGCCAGCCACAGGAACGCCGTCCAGATCGCCGCGAGCAGGATGTCGGTGTTGACGATCCCGCTCAGGAACCCGGCCATCGGCAGCAGCGCCACGACGCCGGCGGCGACCGTCTGGGGGAGCCGTCGCCGTGCGAACACCTCGCCGGCCGCCAGCCACGTGAAGGCGACCATCACGAGCAGCATCAGACCGCCGAGGAGGCGCGCCACGAAGAGCTTGCCGAAGAAGCCGGCGCCGAACGCGAGCTTCCAGCCGATCGCCTCGTAGATGTAGTACAGCGGCGGGTTCTTGCCGACGGAGTTGGGGCCGTTGCCGTTCTTGCGTGCGCTGCCGGGCAGCGTGTCCTCGAAGCTGCGGTACGAGCGCTCGGCGTCGGCCGTCCACGGGGGACGGGCGAGGGGGTTCTGGTACATCGGCAGGTAGCCGGCGGCCAGCGCTCCCACCTCGTCGGTGGCGTAAGGCCCGTTGCCCGTCGACGCCGAGGGGATCTTCCCGGTCTGCGCCAGATGCTCGACGTACCCGACGTGGTCGGACTCGTCGGGGCCCTGGAGCGGCGGGGTCACGAGGTTCCAGCTGAGCGACAGGACGGCGGCGACCGCGAGCAGCAGCGCCAACGGCGCCGGGACTCGCCGCAGGGTTGTGCGGGCGCGGGACATCGAGCGCGACAGCGTATGGGAGGGAGCGGCTGCGACGCCGCCAGCGCTGGGCGTCACGCGGTGCCGTACGCCTCGACGACCTTGCGCAGCGAGGCGCCCACGCTGAGCTCCTGCGCGTTGGCGGCAAACCAGTCGGCCGTCGTCTCCCGCAATGCCGCGCGATGCTCATAAGCGGCGACCAGCGCGTCGGCCAACGCGTCCGGCGAGAGATCCGGCGCGACGAAGCCGTTGACCCCCTCGGTGATGTGCTCGGTCGACGCGTTGTCGGGGGCGGCGACCAGGACGCTCGGTACGCCCTTGGCCGCGGCTTCGATGACCACCATCCCGTAGCCCTCGCGCGTCGAGGGCAGCAGCAGGCAGGTCGCGCGCGCCATGGTGTCCTCGACGATCGCCTCGTCGACGAAGCCCGGTGTCTCGACGACGCCCTCGACCCCGAGGCGCGTGATCTCGGCCCGGACGAGCTCCAGCTCGGGACCCTCGCCGAAGATCACCGCCCGCAGTTCCGGGACCCGTTCTCGCGCCGCGACGATCGCCGGCACGATGGCCGGCGCGTGCTTCTCCGGGATCATCCGGCCGGCGAAGACGACCAGTGGCTCGGCGGGCCGGGGCGACGGGCGCTCCTGCGAGCCCGTCCACTGTCCGCGCAAGACCGTTGGCTCCCCGTGGAACCCGAGCTCGACGAGCCGCCGCGCGTGCAGCCGGCTGGAGCAGAACGCCCGCTGCGGGATGTGCGCGCAGGCGCGCTGGACGAACGCCGCGATCCGCCCCTTGGCCTTGCCGAGGTACTCGATCCAGTAGTCATCGGTCCAGACCTCGTGCCAGTCGGCCGCGACGCGGTAGCCGCCGAGCCGGCGGACCAGGCCGGTGGCCGCCAGGCCGAAGAACGGCGACGCCGAGACGTGGACGACGTCGTACTCGCCGCGGTGGGCGAGCAGATGGCGCGCCACGCCGCGGCCGAAGCGCAGCGCCTGGCCGATCGTGCGGTTGCCGTCCGGGCCGTAGAGCGCTTCGGCCTTGGAGACGGCGATGACCCGGATTCCAGGAATGTCCGGCTCGTCGCCAGGCTCCCATTGACGCCGCGTCAGGTAGGTGACGTCGTGCCCCTCGGCGACCAGCGCCTCGCCGACGTTGCGCATCCAGCGCTCGGCGCCGCCGACGGTCCACGGGAACAGGCAGTCATAGACAAGGCAGATCCGCATACGGCGGCGGAGGTTCGCACAGCCGCCCCGGGTACACTGCGCAGGGTTCACGCAACCTGTCGCGCCCGCCAACGTTGGTGAGGCAATGGCGCTCATCGAACCCGCGTGGCCCCAAAACGTGTCGAACTGCCTCGTCGTCATTCCCGCCTACAACGAGGTTGCGAGCATCGCGCCCGTCATCGCCGACGTGCGCCGCACGCTGCCTGCCTTCGACGTGCTCGTCATCGACGACGGCTCCGCCGACGACACGGCGGCCGTCGCCCGCCGCGCCGGGGCGCGGGTCCTGCGCCTGCCGGTCAACTCCGGCTACGGCGTCGCCCTGCAGACCGGCTACAAGTACGCGGTCCGCCACGGCTACGGCACGGTCGCGCAGATGGACGCCGACGGCCAGCACCAGGCGAGCTTCTTCCCGGAGCTGCTGGCGCTCATCGAGACCGACAGCGCCGATATCGTCATCGGTTCGCGCTTCCTCGACGGCGACGGCCACTACCAGCCCTCGCTGGCGCGCAAGATCGGCATGGGCGTCTTCAGCTCGATGGCCTCGCGGATCATGAAGCAGCACGTCTCCGACCCGACCTCGGGCTACCAGGTGATGCGCATCGACGTGGCGCGCTTCTTCTGCACCGACGTCTACCCAGCCGACTATCCGGATGCCGACATCTTGATCCTGTTGCACCGCTCCGGCTTCCGGGTCTCCGAGGTCGGCGTGCAGATGAAGATGCCGACGGGTGCCTCCATGCACTCCGGGCACCGTAGCCTCTACTACGTGTACAAGATGTTCCTCTCGATCCTCGTGACGATGTTGCGGCCCGCCGCGGTGCCGCGTCAGGAGCGTGGCTGATGGACATCCGCATCCGGATCCTCACCATCGGCGGCGCGGCCATCGTGTTGTTGATGGTCATCGAGCTGGTGCGGCGGCGCAAGCTCAAGGAGGAGTACTCGGTCCTCTGGGTCTTCACCGCGGCGCTGGTGCTGCTGATCTCGATCTGGTTCTCGCTGCTGCAGAAGGCGACCGATGCGATCGGCGCGATCTCGCCGGCGAGCACGCTCTTCTTCTTCGGGCTGCTGTTCTGCTTGATCTTGCTGCTGCACTTCTCGGTGCGGATCAGCTCGCTGGAGCGGCGCCTGACGCTGCTGGTCCAGGAGGTCGGGCTGATGGGCGTCGAGGAGCCCGACGAGCTGGCCGAGGCGCTAGAGCGCGGTCACGCCGAGGCGCTGCCGGCGCCGGTCGAGGTCGCCGCCGCTGCGCAGGAGCCGGAGCCCGAGCGCGCCCAAGGCCGGCGATGAGCAGCCCCACCATCCTCGTGGACGGCGTCCACAAGGAGTTCCGCATTCCGGAGGAGCAGGTCCACACGCTCAAGGAGCGCGTGCTGCACCCGGTCCGCCGGCCGAGCCACCACCAGTTCCAGGCGCTGCGCGATGTCTCCTTCGACGTCGGCCGCGGCGAGTTCTTCGGGATCGTCGGGCGCAACGGGTCGGGCAAGTCCACGTTGTTGAAGTGCATGGCGGGGATCTACGGCGTCGACCAGGGCCGGATCTTCGTCGACGGTCGCGTCTCGACCTTCATCGAGCTGGGCGTCGGCTTCAACGTCGATCTGCCGGCGCGCGACAACATCCTCATCAACGCGACGATGCTCGGCCTCTCGCCGCGTGAGTCGCGCTCGCGCATCGACGCGGTGCTGGACTTCGCCGAGCTGCACGACTTCGTCGATCTCAAGCTGAAGAACTACTCGTCGGGCATGCTCGTCCGGCTGGCGTTCAGCGTGATGATCCAGGTCGACGCCGACATCCTGCTGATCGACGAGGTCCTCGCGGTCGGCGACGCCGCCTTCCAGCAGAAGTGCTTTGACGAGTTCGCGCGCTTGCGCCGCGAGAACCGCACGGTCGTCCTCGTCACCCACGACATGGGCTCGGTCGAGCGGTTCTGCGACCGGGCGATGCTGCTCGAGCGCGGCCGCGTCGCTGAGATCGGCGAGCCCCAGCCGGTGTCGATGCACTACCTGCAGCTGAACTTCTCCCGCGATGCGCGCGACGCCGAGGAGGCGGCCGCCAACGGCGGGGACGGGGAGCCGCGCGCGGCCGCCGCGCCCGCGCTGCGCGGCCGCAACGCCGAGGAGCTGCGCGCTGGCGACGGCAGCGCCGAGATCGTCAGCGGCTGGTTCATGAACGCCGAGGGCGAGCAGGTCGAGAGCCTCGACGCCGGCCTGCGCTGCACGTTCTGCATGCACGTGCGCTTCCACGCGGACGCCGAGGCGCCGCTCTTTGGCTTCACGCTGCGCAACGGCGCCGACGAGCGCGTGGTCAGCGCCTCGACGCACAAGGAGCTCGCGGGCGAGTCGTTCAAGGCCGGCGAGGAGATCATCGTGTACTTCGGCTTCGAGAACGTGCTCGCTCCCGACCGCTACGGCGTGAGCGCCGTGGTGGCCAAGTCCGGCTCGGGCGCCGCGTGGATGGACAACCGCGAGCGCTTCCGCTCGATCGTGATCAGCGCCGGCGATCCGTCGGGCGCGATGGTCGACCTGCCGTTCCACATGGAGTTGCAGCGCCAGGTCACGGTGGAGGCGACGCCGTGAGCACGGCGACGCCGGAGCGGGCGGCGGAGATCGTGCCGGAGGTGTCCGGCGAGGGTCTGCGCGAGGTCAAGGGTCCGTCGGCGCTCGGTGACGACCCGCAGCGTCTCTTCCGCCTGACCTGGACGCTGGCGACCACCGACTTCAAGTTGAAGTTCTTCGGCTCGTTCCTGGGCTACCTGTGGCAGCTGATGAACCCGCTGCTGCTCTTCGGGGTGTTGTTCGTGGTCTTCAGCTTCGCGCTCAACCTCGATGCGGGGCTGAAGTACTACCCGGTGGCGCTGCTGCTCGGCATTGTGATGTTCTCGTTCCTCAACGAGGCCACGAGCCAGGCGGTGCGCAGCCTCATGATGCGAGAGCCGCTGGTGCGCAAGGTCAACTTCCCGCGCTTGGCCGTGCCAATGGCCAGCACGTTGGCGGCCACGTTCAACCTGTTGCTCAACCTCGTCCCGGTCCTGATCTTCCTGTTGATCTCCGGGGCCACCCCGCGCCTCTCGTGGCTGCTGTTCGTGGTGGCCGTCGCGGTGCTCGTGCTGTTTGCCTTCGGCCTGTCGATGATCCTGTCGGTCAGCTTCGTGCGCTTCCGCGACATCGAGCCGATCTGGATGGTCATCCTCCAGATGTTGTTCTACGCGTCGGGCGTGTTCTTCACGGTTGACGCGATCCACGGGACGTTTTTGCGGGATTTGTTCTTCTGCAATCCGTTTGCGGCGATCCTCGCCACGGCGCGCCACACGCTGGTTGATGGGTCGTGGACGTCGCCGTCGCAGGCGATGTCGAACGATTGGCTGTTGTTGATTCCGGTTGGGCTGATCGTGGGGTCGGTGGTGTTCGGGTTCCTGTTGTTCCGGGCGCTGGCGCCCAAGGTCGCCGAGGACCTGTAGGCCGTGTTGGGCCGACGGCGCGGGTAGGCTCCGCGCCCGTGGCACAGCCCGCTGATCTGCCGGACCGTCCCGATGTCGCGGTCGCCGTCGTGCTGGCGGTGAGTGACCGTGATGCCGTCGCCCGCTGCCTGCTCGCGCTGCTGCCGGCGCTGCCGGCGGAGGTGCCGCTGCTGGCGGCCGGTGCGGCCGATGGTCTGCGTGCCGTCGAGGAGTTGTGCGGGGAGCGTGGGTTCGTCGCGCTCGGGGAGGACGTCGTCGCCGGCTGGAACGCGGCGGCCGAGCGGTTCCCGGCCGCCGCGCTCGTGCTCGTCGACGGTCCGACCGAGGTCGGACCGTCGTTCTTGGAGGACCTGCTCGCGGTAGCAGCCGCCGAGCCCGATGCCGCGACGGTCACGCCGCTGAGCAACAGCGCAGCGTTCTTGAGCGCTCCGCGACGCAACCTCGCGTGGCCGCTGCTGCCGCCCGAGCTGACGGTGGTCGATGCGGCGGCGCGCGTCCGCGAGGCGTCGCTGGGGCTGCATCCGCGCACGCCGACGGCGCTGGCGCACCTCGCGCTGGTGGCTGCGCCGGCGCGGGCTTTGGTGGGCGGCTTCGATGTGGCGCTCGCGCCGCGTGAGGCGCTGGCGGACTTCTGTGCCCGGGCGACGGCGGCAGGCCTGGCCCATGTCGTCGCCGATGAGGTCTACGTCGGGCACCGTGGTGATGGCGCGGCGCCGGCCGCCGAGCGCGATCCCGGCCAGGCCGCGGCGATCGCCGAGGCGGCCGACGACCGCCACTCGCGGCTGGCACGGGCGCTGCTGGCGGCATCGGTGGTCCTCGAGCCGCTGCGCGTCACCCTCGACGCGCGGCCGCTGGCCGGCGGTGTCACCGGGACGACCATCCACCTCGTCGAGTTGATCGGCGCGCTGGCCGCGCGCGACGACGTCCACGTCCGGGCGCTGCTGCCCGCGCGCGTCGGCGACGAGGCGGCCACGGCGCTGCGTGGGATCGGCGGGGCGATCGAGACGGTTGACGCGGCGACGCCCTGGGAGCAGCTGGGGCGCACGCACGTCGTCCACCGGCCGTGGCAGGTCGAGTCCGCCCAGGAGATGGCCGAGCTCGACCGCCTCGGCGAGCGCACGGTCGTCACCAACCAGGACCTCATCGGCTACCGCACGCCCTCGGTCTTCGCCAGCGCTACGCGCTGGCGCGACTACCGGCAGGCGACGCGTGACGCGCTCGGGCTCGCCGCGATGGTCCTGTTCTTCTCCCAGACGGCCGCCGCCGACGCGCTCGCCGACGATCTCGTCACGCCCGAACGCGCGCGCGTCGTCGCGCTCGGCGCGCGCAACGAGCACCTTGCGCTCGCGCCGGCCGCCGCCCCACCGGCGGGCCTGGCGATCGACGGCGAGCGCCCGTTCCTGCTCGTCCTCGGCAACCGCTACCGCCACAAGAACGTGCGCTTCGCGCTGGAGCTGCTGGGCGCGCTGCGGGCCGAGCACGGCTGGGACGGCGACCTCGTGATCGCCGGCGCCGAGGTGCTGCACGGCTCGGGCAGCGGTGACGACGCGGCGTGGCTGCTCGGCTATCCCGAGCACGCGCGTCACGTCCACGCGGTCGGCGCGGTGAGCGAGCCCGAGAAGGCCTGGCTGCTGCGCGCCGCGGCCGCGGTCGTCTACCCGAGCACCTACGAGGGCTTCGGCCTGATCCCGTTCGAAGCCGCCGCGGCGGGGACGCCGTGCCTCGCCGCGCCGGTCTCGGCGCTGCGCGACACGCTGGCGCCGGCGCTCGCGTTGCTGGAGCCGTGGGACGCCGCGGCCAGCGCGGCGCGCGCGATCGGCGTGCTGACGCCCGGCGCAGCGCGCGACGCGCTGGTGGACGGGCTGCGCGAGGCCGCGGCGCCGCTGACCTGGAACGCGACCGGCGCGGCGCTGGTCGACGCCTACCGTGCCGCCGTCCGCCTGCCCGCGCCGGCGACCGCGCGCCTGGCCGACGACCTCGCGCGCGCCGAGCATGACTACTGGTCGGCCCGCGACGGGATCCAGGACGGCGCCTGGCGGCTGGTCCGGCCGGACCAGCCGCTGCTCGACGAGGGGCTGGCGCTGCGCCTCGGCGGGATCCTCGGCGAGCCCGGCGGTCGCGACCGCCTCCTGGGCTCACTGCCCGACCGCCCGAGCCTCGCGGCCCGCGCCGCCGGCAGGCTGCGCGGCGCGGCCTCCAAGCCGACCGGCGATCGGTAGCGCGCCGGCGGCACTACGATCCTTCGGGATGACTTCCGGACCCTCTCAGACCACCGCCTCCGGCGAGCGCTCACGTCGCT
Source organism: Baekduia sp. (assembly GCF_035996765.1). NCBI lineage: Bacteria > Bacillati > Actinomycetota > Thermoleophilia > Solirubrobacterales > Baekduiaceae > Baekduia > Baekduia sp. The sequence continues at coordinate 19,961 of NZ_DASYJG010000037.1, read as the reverse complement.
TCGCCGGCGATCCCCACGGGCGCTTCTGGTGGCACCACCTCGACGGCACCGACTACGTGCCGGCGATTTACCAGGTGCTGACCGACGACGAGTGGCAGCTGATGGACGACTGGTACGCGGCGACGCTCGCGGCCGACTCGATCGGCGAGATCAACGTCCCGGCGATGAGCATGCTCCAAGGGCTGATCACGGGCGGCGGCCTCAGCCGCATCGTCCAGCTTGGCGGCTACTACGGCTACTCCGGATTGCTGATGGGCTTCTGGCTGCGCCACATGGGTCAAGGCGGTCAGCTCATCTCCATCGACGTCGACCCGGCGGCGACCGCGTTCTCGCAGGAGTGGATCGATCGGGCCGGGCTGTCGGAGACCGTGTTGCTGATGCTGTCGGACTCCGCCGCCGAGCAGGCGCTGGTCGACACCGTCGCGACCTTCAGCGGGCGCATGCCCCAGCTCATCCTGTTGGACTCCTCACACCAGTACGCCCACACGCTGCGCGAGCTCGACCTCTGGGTGCCGGCAATGGAACCGCAGACGCTGATGCTGCTGCACGACACCAGCACCTACGCGTGCAGCTGGGATCAGAACGGCAAGGGCGGCGTGCAGAAGGCGCTGGATGACTGGCTGCCGCGTCGCAAGGACGTGTCCTATATGAACCTCAACCGCCGCGTCGGCGAGCCGGACGTCTCGGCCGATCTCACCTACCGCGACGGCTGCGGGCTGGGGATCTTGCAGAAGCTGTAGGCGCCTCGGCGGCGGCTTGCCGCTCCGGTGCCCTTGATAGCGTCGCCGACCTTGATGGACGCCTGGATCGCCCTGCTCGCCCGCGAGCTCGCCCTGCTGGCGGTGCTCGGGATCATCGGACTCGGCCCCGTCGCGCTGCTGCACCGCTCGGTGGACCGCGCCACCCGCCTGGCGCTGGCGCCGGCCTACGGGCTGGCGATCGCGGTCTGCGTGCTGGTCACCACGCTGTGGCGCGTGCCCGCCCACCGTGGCTGGCCGCTGCTGGTCGGGATGATGGTGGTGTCGCTTGCGATGGCGTTCATCCTGGCCCGTCGCGCCGCGCCGGACGCGCCCGAGCGCCGGCCGCTGAGCATCCCGCGGCGGGAGCTCGCGCAGCTCGTCGTGCTGGTCGCCGTGGTGTTGATCGCGCTGAGCCTGCCGATGGCGATCCTGCACTCGACCGGGCCGGCCGGGGGGTACCGGATCGCCGACGCGTCCGGGTACGTCGCCCAGATCGACGGCGCTCAGCGTGAGTCGATCCACGCGGCCAAGCTCGAGCACGCGCCGTGGCGCGACCTGACGATCCAGATGTGGTCCGGGGCGGCGGGCGGATACCAGCAGATCGGCTTCGACGCGGTCGCGGCGCACATGAACGAGCTGCTCGGCCTGCACGCGACCGACACGCACAGCGCGTTCCTCATCTGCCTGATCCTCATCGGCGCGCTCGCGGCGTGGGCGGTCGTGCGGCAGGTCACCGCGACACGGTCGTGGGCGGCGGTCCTGGCCGGCGCGCTGTTTGCGGGACCGTTCTTCCGGACGCTCTACCTCGAGGGCAGCGAGGGGGCGATCGCCGGGATCCAGCTGGTACTCCCGGCACTGCTGGCGGGGTGGTGGGCCCTGCGCTACCGGCGTTTCTGGGACCTGCTGGCCTTCGGCCTCATGGCCGCGGGGCTCCAGACGCTCTACCCGCTCTACGTGCCGCCGCTGGTCGTCGGCGGCGCGATCGTCCTCGCTGTCCTCGGCGTCGGCTGGGTCCGCCGCCACGGGTGGTCGACCGCCGCGGCGGCCAAGGCCACCGGGATGCTGCTCGGCGCCCTGGCCATCGCCGCGGTGCTGACGCCCGTCGCGTTCGAGCGCAACGTCCGGTACTGGAAGCTGATCCTCCAAGGCAAGCAGAGCTACGCCGGCCTGCCGCCCTACGACCTGCCGCCGGCGATCGTCCCGAGCTGGCTGCTGCAGACGCGGGAGCTGTACTTCCTGCCGCACCTGGACGGCCAGCCGCTCTCGCAGCTGCTGGTCAGCCTCGCGGTACCGCTGCTGATCGTGGCGGCGATCGCCTACGGGCTCAGGCGCCGTCCGGTCGCGCTCGGCGCGCTGGCCGTGATCGTCGCCGCTGTCCTGTTCGCCAACCGCACGGCGACGTCCGATGACTGCAGCTACTGCGCGCAACGCAGTCTGCTGGTGATCGCGCCCCTGGCGATGGCGCTCTTTGGCATCGGGCTGGCCGCGATGCGCTCGCGGGGCGGCCGGGTTGCCGTTGCCGCGCTGCCGATCGCGCTGATCACCGTCGTCGCTGTGGGCTCGATGGCGCGGCACTCGGCGTTGCGGCTGCAGTGGTCGAGCTACGTCTTCGACGAGCAGATCAACACGGTGTTGAAGCAGTTGCCCGACCAGCAGGGTCCGGTGCAAATCGAGGGGTTCGGGATGACCTACCTCGCGCCGATGGTCGAGCCGCTGGCCTACAACCGCGTCAACGAGGTGACCGACGCCCCGGTGTCGATCGCGGCCGAGACCGACAGTGGCCGCGGCCTGATCTACCTCGGCGGCCCACGTCCGATCGGGCTCGAGTTCCGGCCCGACTACAAGTACATCTTGACGCGGTTCCCCGACATCGTGGTGCCGACCCGCCGCACGATCAAACGCTCGGGCCCCGTGGCGCTGGAGCAGCGCACCGGCGACTTGGACGTCACGGTCACCGACGGGCTCGTGGCCCGTCAAGCCTGGCAGGAGGATCCCGGAACGGCGTGGGTCGTCACCGGGCAGGCTGTGCACTTCTGGGTCATCGGCGGCCCCGTCAAGCGTGTCTGGCTCAAGGTGCGCCTGCAGGCGACGGTCCCGGTCAAGATCGATCCCGCGGCGGTGACGAGCAAGCAGACCGGCGGGGAGATCGTCGCCTGCCTGCCGGTCGACGGCCCGCCGCCCGTCCGCCGGGCCGACCTCTACTTCACGCTGCCCAACACCGCGGGGCCGCCGCCGAAGAACGCGTACGCGGTCGTTTCCCCGCCGACCGGCGCGAAGCTGACCGAGATGGCGGTCAGCAGCCGGTCCTGCCGGCCATCGACCTGAGCCCGCTCAGTCGGCGTCGATGCCGTAGCGCTGCGCGACCTCGACCGACGCCTCGTGCGGCGCGTGGGCGTCGATGCCGTGCGCCGAGTCCAGGATGAACCTGGGCCGCTGTTTGACCTCGTCGTAGATGCGCCCGACGTACTCGCCCATGATCCCCAGCGAGAGCAGCTGGATGCCGCTGAACAGCGAGACGATGATCACGATCGTCGGGTTGCCGGTCGGGAACCCGACGCCGACGATCTTGGCCACGGCGTAGCCGATCGCCAGCAGGAACGCGGCGAGCGAGAGCAGCATGCCGCCAAAGGAGATGAGCTGCAGCGGGTAGCGGCTGAACGAGATGATGCCGTTCATCCCGATGGTCAGCGACCCGAGGAACTTGTTGTACTTGCTGGTCCCGGCCGCGCGCGGGTCGCGGTCGTAGAGCAGGGCAGTCTGGTTGAAGCCGACCAGCGCGACGAGGCCGCGCAGGAAGCCGTGGGCCTCGTTGAGGGCTACGACCTCGTCAACCACGCGCCGGCTCATGAGCCGGAAGTCACCCGTGTTGGCCGGGATGTTGACCTCGGCGATGCGGTTGATGACGCGGTAGCCGACCGCCGAGACGATGCGCTTGGCCAGCGTCTCGCCCTCGCGCGTGCGGCGCTGGGCGTAGACCACGTCGTAGCCCTCGCGCCAGCACTTGACCATCGACTCGACCAGCTCGGGCGGATCCTGCAGGTCGACGTCGATGACCACGACGGCGTCGCCCGTGGCGGCTGCGAGACCGGCGAGCGTCGCCGCCGGCTGGCCGAAGCGCCGCGAGAACCGCAGCAGCTTGACCCGGGGGTCGGCGTCGCGCAGCGCGAGCACGCGCTCCTTGGTCGCGTCGGTGCTCGGATCCTCGGCGAAGATGATCTCCCAGTCGCAGCCCGTGCGCTCGAGGACGTCGGACATGCGGTCGTAGAACGGCCCGACGTTGTCCTCCTCGTTGAAGATCGGGACGACGATCGACAGCAGGCTCATGCCGCGCGCTCCAGCACGACGAACGAGCGGATGCCGAACGGCAGGCCGATGCCGCGCTCGATCAGCTTGCGCTCCAGCGTCGTGGTGGCGGCTCCGAGGCGTGAGTCGGTCGTCCGCGCGATGTCGCGCTCGACGAGCTGCTGCATCTCCTGCTCGGACGGGTTGGGGTGGCGGCGGCGGTTGCGCTGCTTGACAGCCCAGAAGGCGGGATAGAGGAACGAGCCGATGTGGTGGTCGGCGACCACGCGCAGCCCGGCGTCGCGCCCCTTGGCCGCCATCTCCCCGCGCGCGTAGCGGCGCTCGTGGCCGAGGAAGCGGTCGTAGTAGTCATAGGTCGACGGGCCGGCGGGGACGATGACCGCAGCGCGGCCGCCGGGGCGCAGGACGCGCGCGAACTCGCGCAGCGCGCCGACGTCGTCGGGCACGTGCTCGAGCAGGTTGGCCGAGACGACCGCGTCGACCGTGGCGTCCTGCAGCGGCAGGTCGCAGACGTCGGCCAACAGCAGCTGCGCCTCGGGGACGAGCTCGTGGGCGCGGCGCAGGCCGGCGGCGACGAGGTCGACGCCGACGAGGCGAGCGTCGGGACGCTCGCGGCGCAGATCCTCCAGCAGGTAGCCCGACGAGCACCCGGCGTCGACGATGACGCCGTCGGAGGTCAGCGCGGGGAGGGCCGCGTCGAGCAGCGCGCGGCGGGTCCAGACGTCGAGGAAGTGGTCGCGGCTGGCCTCGCGGTGCAGCGCCTCGAGCTCGTCGGACCAGTTGACGTCGAGCCCCTCGGCGTACGCCGTGAAGCCCGCCCCCGACGGGATGTCGGCCGGGGGATCGCGGAGCAGTTCGGTGATGGTCGGCACGTCCGGCGAAGGTTAGGGAACCAAACGGCTACCGGTACGCTCTCGTGCGCACATGCGCCCCTCGCCCCATGACAACCGGCATGCTCGTCGTGAGCCCTGACGGCCTCCACGAAGGCCGGTCGCCGGTGGGTTGGGCGCACCGCGCACGCCATCTGCGCACGTCCTCGGCCGGACACCACCAGGCGCTGCGCTTCGTCCTGTCGGGCGGGACGGTCGCCGTTGTCTACCTGGGGTTGGGGCTGCTGCTGTCCGGCCCGCTGGGCGTCCCGATCCAGATCGCGATCCCGGTCTCCTACGTGATCTCGGTGCTGTTCAACTACAGCATGCAGCGCTGGTTCGTCTTCGCCCACAGCGACGCGTTCGCGCTCTCGCGCCAGGCGCAGTTCCTCCGCTATGTCCAGATCGGCGCAGCGCAGTACGCGCTGACGGCGCTGGCGACGGCGGTGCTGCCGGACGTGCTGGGCCTCGACGAGCAGGTCGTCTACGTCGCGACCGCGCTGATCGCCGCGGTGATCACGTTCATCGTGTTGCGCCTCGTCGTCTTCCACGGCAGCACGGGATCGGGCGCATGACACCGCTGCTGCCCGTCTGCATCCTGGCCGGCGGCCTGGGCACCCGTCTCGGCCAGGTCGTGGCCGACACGCCCAAGCCGCTGCTGGAGGTCGCCGGCGCGCCGTTCCTGCGCCACCAGCTGCGGCTGCTCAAGGCGCACGGCGCCCGGCGCGTCGTCTTGTGCGTCGGGTACCTGGGCGAGCGCATCGAGGCCGCGCTGGGCGACGGCGCCGACGAGGGCTTGGAGTTGGGCTATGCCTATGACGGTCCAGACCTGCGTGGGACGGCCGGCGCGATCCGCGGTGCTTTGGATCAGCTCGGCGACGCGTTCCTGGTGCTCTACGGAGATACGTACCTTCGGATCGACTACACGGCGGTGCAGGCCACCTTTGTCGCCTCGGGGCTTCCGGCGCTCATGACCGTGCTGCGCAACGAGGGCCGCTGGGACGTCAGCAACGTCCTGCTCAGCGACGACGGCACGCGCATCGAGGCCTACGACAAGCGCGTGCCAACGCCCGCGATGAAGTGGATCGACTACGGCTTGGGCGTTCTCAGCGCGGAAGCGCTCGACGCAGCCGGGCCCGACGAGCCGGACCTCGCCGGCGCCTACCACGAGCTCGCCCGCACGGGCCGCCTGGCTGCCTACGAGGCGACCGAGCGCTTCTATGAGATCGGCACGCCGGAGGCGCTGGCGGAGACCGATGCGTTCCTGCGCGCTACTCCCGCTCGCCCCACTCCTGGCCGCGCTCAGCCGGGATGATGCGCCGCAAGGTGTAGATGTCGGTGCCGTCGAGCTCGTCGGTGTGACGCTCCAAGTCCTCCCACGGATCCCACACGGCGCTGAGCAGCCGGCCGGTGATCCCGTCGCTCTTGCGCGAGCCGAGGTAGACCGAGAGCGCGGCGCCGCGCTCCAGGGAGGTGCCGCCGCTGTCGCGCTGCTGCAGCGCCTTGGCGTAGAAGGCTTCACCGACGGCCTCGGGGCCGGCCTCGAGGACCTCGTCGAGCATCCGCGTGTTCAACGCGCCGGGCGCGATCGCGTTGACGTCGATGCCGTCGTCGGCGACCTCGCCGGCGAGCGTCTCGACGAAGCGCACGACGGCGGCCTTGGAAGCGGCGTAGGCCGACAGGAACGGCAGCGGGTTGGTGGCGCCGCCACCGGAGAGCTGGACGACCTTGCCGCGCTCGGCCGCACGCAGGTGCGGCAGTGCAAAGCGCGCGGGGAGGACCGACCCCATCAGGTTGATCTCGATCGCCTTGGCCCACGCGGCCCAGTCGACGTCGTCGATCGCGCCCTTGGGCCCGTAGACGCCGGCGTTGTTGACCAGGACGTCGAGGCCACCGAGACGCTCGACCGCGAAGGCGACCAGCCCCTCGACCTCCTCCGGGGAGGCGACGTCGGCGGGCCGGCCGTGGACCTCGCCGAGGCCGGCCAGTTCGTCCTCGGCGGCGCGCAGCGTCTCCTCGGAGCGCGCGCAGATGACGATGCGTGCGCCCTCGCGCAGGTAGGAGCGCGCGATCTCCAAGCCCAGCCCCTGGCTGGCGCCGGTGATCAGCGCCGTGCGGCCGGCCAGCGCGCCGGTCATGAGGGCCGCCGCCCGACCGAGGCGTAACGCACGCGCTCATCGGCCAGCAGCGTCCCGGCCAGGAAGCCGTTCGCGTCGACGACAAGCGCGCCGGTGCCGAGCGCGCCGATGATCTGCTCGGGCTCCAGCGCGCGGTACTCGGGCCACTCGGTGGCGACGACGAGCGCGTCGGCGCCGGCCGCGGCCGTGAAGGGATCGTCGAGCAAGTCCATCACCTCGGTCAGATCGTCGGGCAGGGCGGTCACCGCTGGGTCGTGCGCGCGGACCGCCGCGCCGGCGGCGGCGAGATCGCGGCAGAGCTCGACCGCAGAAGAGCGGCGCAGCGTGTCGGTTCCGGGCTTGTAGGTCAGGCCCCACACCGCGATCGTGCGACCGGTGAGCGGCGCGGCGTCGGCGGCAGTCGCGTCCGGCGCGAGGAGACCGACCAGCGTGCGCCGCGGCCAGCCGCGGTGGGCCGTGTTGCTGTCCCACACGCCGTGCAGCAGCGGCGTCGTGAGCGCCTCGGCGTCGCCGATGCCGGTCAGCGCCCGGATGTCGCGCGCCAACGTGCCGCCGGCAAAGGCGCCGCCCGGACCGAGGTAGGCCTTCGGGCCGATGCGCTGCTCGGTCTTCAGCGCGCGGGAGACGTCGCCAGCATCGGCGCCGACGCGCTCGCAGACCGAGGCGATCTCGTTGATGAAGGTCACCGACGTCGCCAAGAACGCGTTGAGCGCGTGCTTGGCCATCTCGGCGGACTCGACGCCCATCCATTCGATGTTCTCGGTGATCGGCGCCAGCACGCGCCCAACGGCCTCGCGGGCGCGTTCGTCGCGAACGCCGACGATGACGCGGTCGGGCTCGGTGAAGACCTCGATGGCCTTGCCGAGGCGCAGGTTCTCCGGCGAGCAGCCGAAGGAGAGGTCGAGGCCGTCCGCCGTCGCCGCGGCCTCCAGGCGCGCGACGCTGCCGACCGGCAGCTGCGAGGAGACCAGCACGGTCGCACGCGGCTCCAGATAGGGCAGCAGCGCGAGGACATGGCCGACGACGAGGTCGACATCGGCGACGTCGTCGGCGTCGACGGGCGTGTCGTAGGTGACCCAGAGCAGCTCGGCGCCGCGCACCGCGGCGGCCGGATCGCCGGTCACGCGCAGCGCGCCTGAGGCCAGGCCCGCGCCGACGAGCTCCTCCAAGCCAGGCTCGAAGAGCGGCGGCTTGCCGGCGCTCAGGTCGGCGACGACGTCGGCGTCGGGGTCGAACGCCGTGACCTCGTGACCCGCGCCGGCGAGGCACGCAGCCGTCACGGTCCCGAGATGCCAAAGCCCGGCAACGCAGAGCTTCACGTTTCACCGCCCGGCGTCGGGTAGCCGTTGGCCGCGTAGGCCTGCTCGATCAGGTCCCAGCAGTAGCGGACCGAGGCGAGATCCTCGGGCACCGGCGCCCCGGAGGCGATCGCCGCGCGCACCGAATCCCACTCAAGGCCCCACGACACGTCGACCGGGTCAAAGGCGATGATCTCGGCCTCCGGCTTGCCCATCTTCACGGGGTCCATCGTGAAGATGCTCAGCTTCTGCGGACCGTAGGAGCCCTGGAGGCCGTCGACCACGAGCTTGCCCGTCCGGCAGGTGATCTCCAGCGAGAAGAGGTTGGTCCACTCGGTCCACGTGACGTGCAACGTCGCCCATGGCGCGCGGTGGTCGCCGGGAACGCCGAGCAGGATCGCGGCGTTGTCTTCGACCGGCATGTCCCAGAAGCTCGTGCGCAGCAGCGCCGAATGCAGAGGCAGCTCGCCCAGCAGCCAGTGCGAGAGGTCGAGCAGGTGCATGCCCTGGTCGGTCATCTCCCCGCCGCCGCCGGTCTTCGGATCGGCGCGCCACTCCTGGTCGTAGCCGGGCCGGCCGCCGTGGCCGTAGCGGCCGCGCAGGAACAGCACGTCGCCGAAGCGCCCGCTGCGGGCGGTCTCGATCGCCTGCGAGATGGCGGGGTGGAAGCGGTGGTTGAAGCCGACCTTGGCGATCCTGCCGGCGGCCTGTGCGGCGGCGGCGATGCGGTCGACGTCAGCAACACCGATGCCGGCGGGCTTCTCGACCAGCACGTGCGCGCCGGCTTGCAGCGCGGCGACCGCGCAGGGCGCGATCTGGTCGTGGCTGGTGGCGACGATGACGACGTCGGGGCTCAGCGCGAGCAGCTCATCCAACGTGGCGCAGGCTGTGCCGCCGAACTCCGCGACGAGTCCCTCGGCGGCCTCGGGGCGCAGGTCGTAGGCCCCGACGACACGGTCCTCGCCGAGGGCCGCGGACCGCTTGCGGCCCATGAGGCCGCAGCCGATGATCCCGACCTGCAGGCTCACGTCGATTCGTTGCCCATCGCGCCCTGGAACTCGAAGTCGAAGGGCAGCTCGGACGCGCCTGCGGCGGCCATCGCCTGGCGGGTGTCCTCGGGACGCTGGGCGTAGACCAACAAGAACCCGCCGCCGCCCGCGCCGACCAGCTTGCCGCCCAGGCAGCCCGAGCGCCGCGCCAGCGTGTAAAGCCGGTCGATGTGCTCACCGGTCATGCCCGGGGAGCGCTTGCGCTTGTTCTCCCAATGCTCGTGCATGAGCTCGGCGTAGGCCTCCAGGTCGCCGCACTCCAGCAGGCTGCGGCTGCGCACGCCCATCTCCTTGGTGCGATGGAGGTTCTCCACCATCTCCTGGTCGCTGCCTTCGGTGCGTGACACCTGGTCGGCCAGGATCGCCGAGGCCGAGCGCGCCTCGCCCGTGTAGAAGAGCAGCAGGTTGTTGCGCAGTCGACGGTGCGTGGCATCCTCGATCTGCAGCGATTCGACGTCGACCGAGCCGTCGGGGTGAAAAGTGTAGGCGCAGATCCCGCCGTGGGCCGACACGTATTGGTCCTGCTTGCCGACCGGCTCGTTGAGGATGTCGAGCTCGATCTCGCAGGCGGCCTCGGCCAGGGCGCCGGCCGTGATCGACTGGCGGTTGGCCAGCGACAGCGCCTTGATCAGGCAGACGGTGAACGCGCCGGAGGAGCCCATGCCCGTACCGGCGGGCACGTCGGCGACGACCGCGATCTCCAAGGGGTTGCCTTGCCAGTGGCGGCGAATCGTCTCACGGAAGATGGGGTGCTTGATCTCCCCGGGGATGTCGACCTCTTCGGTCTCTGAGTACTTCAGGCGGTAGCGCTTCTGAAAGACCGTGTGCGTGAGCATGTACACGTACTTGTCGATCGCGCCGCTGATCAGGTAGCCGCCGTGCTCGCCGTAGTAGGACGGCAGATCGGTACCGCCGCCGCCGAGCGAGATACGCAGCGGTGCGCGGGAGAAGATGACGCTCACGAGGTCGTTGGCTCCTGGTCTAGGACGATGGCGGGCTCGGTCTCGAACCAGTCGAGGGTCCGCTCGATCGCCTCGGGGATAGTGAGGGTGGGCGACCAGCCCAGCGAGCGGATCTTGGTGGTGTCGAGGTGGATGAGCGGCGAGTCGCCGGCCCAGCCGCGCGTGCCGCCCTCCTTCTCGATCGCAGGCGTCACGCCCATGCGGTCGGTGATGATCGCGATCGAGTCATCGACCACCACCGTGGCGTCCGTGCCGAGATTGTAGACGTGGGCACCGGGCTCGTCGCCGTGGTGGGCCGCGGCAGTGAGCATCGCCTCGACGCAGTCCTGCACGTAGAGGTAGCTCTTCTCCTGGCGCCCGTCGCCGAGGACATAGAGGTGTGACGGGTCGCGCTTGAGCGCGCGGTAGAAGTCGATGACGTGGCCGTGGGTGTAGCGCTCGCCCAGCAGCGACACGAAGCGGAAGATGATCCCCGTGAACCCGTAGCCGTGCGCGTAGGCGCCGATCAGCCCTTCGCCGGCGACCTTCGAGGCGGCATACAGCGAGGTCTGCACCGGAAACGGCGCGCCCTCGGGCGTCGGGAAGACCTCAGGCTCGCCGTAGACCGAGCCGGTCGAGGAGAAGCAGATGCGCTTGGCGCCCACCGCGCGCATGGCCTCGAGGACATTCGAGGTCGCGATCGTGTTCTGGTGCAGATCGCGCTGGGGGTGGTCGAGGCCGTGGCGCACGTCGGCGTTGGCCTGCAGGTGGAAGACCGTGTCGCAGCCGGCGACGGCGCCGGCGAGCAGGTCGCGGTCCAGGATGTCGCCCTCGAACAGGTCGGCGCCGCGCTCCAGCGCACCGGCGATGAACTCGCGCCGCCCCGTGCGGAAGTCGTCGAGGATGGCGACCTGGATGCCGTCATCGAGCAGCCGATCGGCGACGGTGCTGCCGATGAACCCGGCGCCGCCGGTGATGAGAACGCGCTCCATGGAGGAGGTTCTACAGCGTGAAGCCGGCTGCCGCAGCGTCGCGGTGGAACATCTGCACCGTCTCCAGCGAGAACTGGTCGAGGTCCTTGCCCAGGCTCTTGACCTTGGGCAGCAGGTCGTGCGTCATCGTGATGATGTGGCACCCGACCTGGTCGGCCTGCACCAGGTTGAGCACCTCGCGCGGGCTGGCCCAGATGAGCTCGGACCTCGGTGCCGCCGTCATGATGTCGATCGACCGCTGCATGATCGGGAGCGGGTCGACGCCGGCGTCGGCGATGCGTCCGGCGAAGACCGAGATGCACGATGGCGCGCCGTCGGCGACGGCCGCGGTGATCAGCTCGACCTGCGCGGTCGTGAAGAGCGCGGTCACGTTGACCTGGACGCCGTCTTCTGAGAGCTCGCGCACGAGCGGCGCCATCGAGACGCCGCTCGTCGTCGTGACCGGGATCTTCACGTACACGTTCGGACCCCACGCCGCCAGCTGCTTGGCCTGGCGCCGCATCTCTGCCTCGTCGTCGGCGAAGACCTCGAAGGAGATCGGCTTGTCGCGGATCTGCTCCAGCAGCCGCTGGGCGAAGTCCGCGTAGTCCGTCAGGCCGGCCTTCCACATCAACGTGGGGTTGGTCGTGAACCCCTTGATCATGGGGTCCTCGGCCAGCCGGAGGATGCCGTCGAGGTCGGCGCCGTCGGCGAAGATCTTGGTCGAGATGCGATCAAGCATGTCCTTGGAACCTAGCTGACCTGTCGGAGACTGACGCGCGCCATCACGCAGTGATGAACGTTGCGCCAGCGTAGAGGTTTCGCACGACCGCATCGGGTCGAGGGATGCCAATGCGCCTATGTGCCGAGCCCGGATGCTCGATCAGCACCGTCCGACATCCCGCGCGCCGGCCCGCCTCGATATCGCCGTCGCTGTCGCCGACCATCCAGCTCGCGGGCAGGTCGATCCCCCTCGCGGTGGCCGCATCCAAGAGCATGCCCGGCGCCGGCTTGCGGCAATCGCAGGGGCCGCGCAGCTCGGCGACCGTCGCCTCTGGATGGTGGTGGCAGTAGCGCCACTCCTCGATGAGGATGTCGTGCTCGGCAAGCAGCGCGACCACGCGCTCGTGGATCGCCCAGAGCTCGTCGAGCGTCGTCTTGCCTTTGGCGGCGCCCGGCTGGTTGGAGACCACGATGAGGAAGAACCCGGCGTTCTGTAACAGACGACATCCCTCGACCGCCCCGTCCGCCAGAACGACGTCGGCGGCATGCAGCGGTGATTCGCACCGCCCGTCGGCAGGGTCGAACACGGGATCGTTGAGGACCCCGTCGCGGTCCAGGAAGACCGCGCGGGTACTGGCGCCGCTCATCGCGTCATGACGACCGCGTACTCACCGCTGTGGGTGCGATCGGCATCCCAGTCGCCCTGGCCATAGGGCGCGAACGCGTAGCCCTCCCCGAACCCCGCCTGGCGGCAGAGCTGCAGGAGGACCTCTGGGAAGATCGGGTGCTGGTGGCTCAGGTCGACCCAGAACGCCTTCAGCGCCCAGGCCGAGTGCGGGTTCACGGTCTCGAGGATCAGCCGCCCGCCGGGTGCTAGTGCGCGATGGGCGGCGATGAGCATCCGCCGCAGGTCGTCCTCGGGCACGTGCTCGACCACCTGCATCGAGACGATCGCGCCGAGCGAGCCGGCATCGAGCCCGGTGAGGACCGTGACGGCGTCTGCTTCGACGACGTCGTGGCCCTTGCTCTGGCAGTAGGCCACGAGCTCGGGGTTGAGGTCGACGCCGCGAGCTTCGATCGATGCGTCGCGCAGGAGGTCGAGGAACTCGCCACGCCCGCAGCCTGCGTCGAGAACCGGGCCGTGGTCGGCCAAGAGCGGGAGGTAGCGCTGCTGGCGCTCCCGGATCATCGCCTCCGATCCGCGGAAGACATCCTCGAAGGCGTGATAGCCGGCGTCGCCCGCAGCATCGCGACCGTCGTCGTGGAAGCCCATGACGCGGCCGACGTCGTCGGCCTCAAAGCGGGTGAACGGCGTCCCGTCCATGTAGGGCTCGGCCGCCGCGGCGTGGACGAGGTCGACCGCTGGATGGAGGTCGCTGGCGACGTCGGTGAGGTGCCGGCGAACCGCTCCCAGCTCGTTGCCCAGCATCCGCAGCTCGGCCGAGCGCCGGCCGTCGGCCAGGCGGGTGGCCGTGGCGTGGGCCTCCAGCTGGCCGAGTCGCTGGGAGTGGTTCTCGAAGGCCTGCAGCGTCGCCGCCGCCTGGCTCTCGATCGACCACCAGAGCGCGTGGTTGATCGATTCCTGACGTTCAGCGCTCCGTCGCAGGAGCCTGCGCGTCAGCCGCTGAAGCAAGCTGCCGAGGCTCGACACCGGCGGCGCGACGGGCGCCTCGATGGCATGGAGGGTCTCGGTGCGGGCCTCTTGGGCCTCGTTGAACATCGGCGGGTCGAGCACGGCGGCGTCTGCCGATGGCGCCAACCGGGCCAGCCGCTGCGACATCGCGCGGCCCGCGGCGGCCGCGGAGTGGTGCTCCAGGATGAACGTCCGGCCACGCGCGGCACGCGCCGCGGCCTCGTCGGGGTGGTCCACGACGCGGCGAAGCAACTCGGCGGCGTGATCGAGGTCGGGCTCGGCCCAGCGCCCGTCGGCCGGGTAGGGCGCGGCGCCCTCGCCGATCTCGACGAGGTCATGGCGGACGACGAAGCCGGTGTCGTCGGACAGGTAGTCGCCCGATCCGGAGTAGCCGGTGCCGACCACCGGCTTGCCGAGCAGCATCGCCTCGGCGAGCGTGAAGCCGAAGCCCTCAGAGCGATGCAGGGAGACGTAGCAGTCGCAGCTGGCGACCAGCACGTCGCGCAGCTCCGGGTTCAGGAACTCGTCGCGCAGCAGGATGTCGGCGCGTCCGCCAGCCGCGGCCTGCAGCTCTGCGACAGCCGCCGGATGGCGCTCGCCGTTGATCGACTTGATGACCAACGACACGCCGTCGCGTGGCTCGGGAAACGCGCGTCGGTAGGCCTCGATCACGCCCGTCGGGTTCTTGCGCGCGACGACGCTGTTGTAGTCAAACGCGAAGAGGAACACGAAGCCATCGGGCAGGCCGACGGCAGCGCGGTCGGGAGCCACGCCCGGGCGCATCGTCACCGGTGTCGGGATGTGCGCGACCGGCACCGGCGAGACCTTCGCCAGCGTCTCGGCCACGAAGCGGCTGCCCGCCCACACCTCGTCGACCAGGTCGAACGAGCCATGCCACTGCTCGGGCAGCGCGTCGGACTCCCACCACCACCAGCCGATCGTCCGGCGGTCCTCGAAGAACTCGGGGCCGAGCTGGCCCGCGACGGTCGGCAGCATGTCGGCGTTGACGCAGATCAGGTTCGCGCCGAACGGGCCGTGGGCGTGGGAGGCGTGCTCGAAGTCGTGCTCCTCGCGCCCGACGCCGGCCGCGACGCCCACCGGTACGACCGGGATGCCCGCGGCATCGAGCGCGCCGATCGCCTGGCGCGCCACCTCGCCCACACCGAGCTCGGCGTTGAGGTAGCCGACGACGTTGACGCCATCGACGCCGCTAGCACTGCCGCTGTGCCCGGCCTCGCGGCGCGCGAGGCTGTAGGGCCACGTTGTGGTCTCCGCGAAGCCCTGCTCGCGCAGCGCCTCGCCATAGAGATCGCAGACCGCCTTGACGTCAGGCCGCTCGCTGAAGCGAATCCGGTCCTGGTGCTTGGACAGCTCGTCCGGGCGGTCCGGGTTGTAGCCGCTGAAGTGCAGGAAGCGCACCGGCCGGCCGTCGATCCTCGGATGGCGTGCATCGCCGTTGACCTCCAGCGTCCGCGCGTGCAGGTTCCAGTAGGCGATGTTGTAGGCCGGATCGCGCAGGAGATGCGTCTCGGGCCAGATGCCGGGGACGAGGTCGATCCACTTCTGGTCGACAAAGCGGCCCGAGGCCGGGTCGACGACGCAGTCCGTCTCGAGGCGCTCAGACCACCAGTCCAGCAGCCCGGTCGCGGCTTCGGATTGCCCCAGACCGATGAAGCCCAGGTTGTAGGCGCCCGCGATCAGGATCGACTCTTCTGAGGGGTAGCGGCCGTCGCGCGGGATCGGCGTGAGGTTGTGCGGGGTGAGGACGATCCCGTGCTCGATGGCGAGCTCGCGGATCTCGTCCAGCGGCGAGACGACCCGGATGTCCGGGTCGAGGTACACCGCGTGATCCTGTTCGGTGAGCAGCTTGCGCAGCAGCCAGGGCTTGACCGCCGTCGACAGCTCGATGACGCTGTATGCCGACACCATCTGCTCGAACGGCTCGCAGTCGAGGTCCTTCGGGCCCCAGAGCCGGTAGGGCTCCTGGGCGGGGTCGACGTACCCCTCGAGATCGTCGAGGACGAGGACGGTCAGCTCCGAGTCCGGATGCTGCTCGCGCAGGGACTGTGCCAGGACCCTCGCGTGGGCGAGGTAGTTCTTGGCGACGATGGTGCAGACGTTCACCAGGCGATCGTATCGACGGGCACCTTAGGATCCGGCCATGCCGTTTCCGTGGTCGTTGCGCTCGCCAGCGAAGGGCGGGACGGTCTCGACCGCGCAGGAGCCCCCAGCCGACGCGGCGAACGCACACGACGTCGACGCGCTCTACGAGGCGTTCCTCGGCCGCTCTCCTCGGCCTGAGGAGATCGAGCTCCAGCTTGCCGGAGGGCCCAGCCTGCGGGCGCTGCTGGAGGTCGTGACGGCCAGCGAGGAGCGCGAGGCGCGGATTGTCGCCCTGGCCACCGCGGCGGCGGAGGAGGCCGTCGACCCCCTGCAGCGGCAGCGAATCGTCAACGTGTACAACGACGAGCTCGCGCCGTTCGGCTACCCGCCAGGCAGCTGGTCAGCCGACGGGGTGGCGGTCATCGGGCGCCGCGGCTGGGTCTTCCTGGGTGCCGGGACCAACGCGATCGTCGAGCAATACCGCGGGAACATCCAGCCGGAGCCGCTGTTTGAGGAGCAGTGGGCCGAAGCGATGGCGGTCCGGCGAGCGGGCGCCGAGGCGCTGGGTGCGGCGTTCGTCGGCCTGATCGTCCCGGACAAGCTGCCGGTCCTTGCCGACGCGTTCCCGGAGGCGTTCCCGTTGGCCTCGGCGGCGCCCGCGGCGGTGCTGGCCGCACGCCCGGATCTGGGGCTCTTGTACCCGGTTGTCGAGCTTGCCGCGGTGCCGGGCGGCGCCTACCTGCGCACCGACACGCATCTGACCCACGCGGGCAATGCGGCGCTCGCTGCGGTCGTCGGTGAGGCGATCGGCGTTCGGATCGCGTACGCGGCTGCGCCGGAGGAGATCGAGCGCTATGCGGTCAGCGGCGACCTCGGATCGCGCTACGCGACGCCGGTCGTCGAGGTGGTCGCCATGCCTCTGGGCTGGGGCAACGCGCGGGAGGTCGAGAGCAACCGCGAGGAGATCGGCGCGGTTGGTGCGCACATCGGGACGCGGCAGGTCCTGCGCAACGACGATGCGGGCGACGAGCGCACCGCCGTCATCTTCGGCGACTCGTACGCGTCTGCCTCCCCGAAGTACCACGGGCTGGCCTGGTTCCTGGCCCAGGCGTTCCGCGAGGTCCACTTCGTCTGGGTCCCGTTCGGATGGGACCCGGACTACGCGGCCGCGGTGGGCGCCGGCGTGGTGGTCTGCCAGGGCGCCGAGCGCTTCGTGATCCGCCCGCCGGAGCTGCGCGTCGACGTCCACGAGCTGGCGGCCAAGGCGCTGGCGCGCGACGACGCCGCCTGAGCCCTAGGCCGCGCCCGGCGCGCTGCCGACGCCCTCGACCTCTTCCCACTTGCCCGGCTGGGCCTCGACGGCCGGGTGGGAGACGACGAGGTGCCAGAGGATCGCCTGGAAGCTCTCGACGTGCGGGGTGCGGCGGGCGGCCTCGCACTCGACGACGATCGCGACCTCGGCGGCCTGTGCCGCATGACCGTCGGCCTTGCCGATGATCGCGTAGATCGGCGCGCCGACCTCGGTGGCGAGCTCCATCGCCTGCACGAGGTTCATGGAGATGTTGTGCTCGCGCGAGCCGCCCCCGACGGAGAAGACGAGCATGCCGTCCTTCGCGGTGATCCGCGACGTCTTCAGCCACGCGCTGTAGCTGGTGTCCCAGCCCTCGTCGTTGACCCGCGCGGTGAGCTCGCTGACGTTGTCGGACGGCGTGTAGCTCTCGATGTGGGCGATCTTGCGGAAGTCGTTGACGGCATGCGAGGCGTGGCCGGCGCCACCGCCGACCCCGATGATGAACAGGCGCCCACCGCGCTCGCGAATCGCGGCGATGCCGGTGGCCATGCGCTCCATGTCCTCGCGCGAGATGCTCGCGGCGATCTCGGCGACCTCGTCCAGGTAGGTGGCGGCGTAGCTCATCGCTTCCGAACGTACTCGAAGGGCAACGTGTCGGCGATGGCAGCCAATGCCGGAGCGTCAAGATCGCGCTGGGAGACCTGGAGCTCTTCGGTGGGGACCGGCCAGCGCACCTCAAGCGCGGGGTCGTTGTAGGAGATCTCGCGCTCGGTGGCGGGGTCGTAGTAGGCGTCGAGCTTGTAGACGACGTCGGCGATCTCCGACACCACGCAGAAGCCGTGCGCGAAGCCGGGCGGCGCGTAGAGGATGCGCAGCGTCTCGTCGTCGAGGTCGTAGCCCTCCCACTCGCCGTAAGTGGGCGAGCCGCGGCGGATGTCGACGAGCACGTCGTGGATCTGGCCGCGCGCGCAACGCACGAGCTTGCCGGCGCCGCGGCCGACGGTGAAGTGCAGTCCGCGGACCACGCCGCGCGTCGAGCGCGAGTGGTTGTCCTGGACCATCTCCTCCTCGATGCCCAACGCCATCAGGTCGTTGCGGCGGTAGGTCTCCACGAAGAAGCCGCGGTCATCGCCGAACGCCTTGGGCTGCAGGAGCAGCGGGCCATCCAGCCGTGTCTCGATCACCTCGTAGGGCACGGCGAGGAGCCTAGCGGCGACATAGGGTTCTCCGACGATGGCCTCCCTCGTGCGCCGGATCCGCTTCCTGCTCGGCCGGACCTACGCCGCGTTGTGGCGTGGCGCCGAAGAGGCGCTGGCGCGGGTGGCGCCGCGGTCGGTGCGCGAGGCCCAAGCGCGGCCGGCGCTGCCCGACGCGCCGGTCCACCGTCGCTACGGGCTGCGCGTCGGCCGGCCGGTGGACCGCTTCTACATCGAGCGCTTCCTGGAGCGGCACGCGGCCGACGTCCGCGGGCGCACGCTCGAGGTGCTCGACGCGACCTACACGCGGCGCTTCGGCGGCGACGCCGTGGCCCAAGCCGATGTGGTGGACCTCGATCCCGACAACGCCGCGGCGACCATCCGCGCCGACCTGCAGACCGGCGACGGCGTGCCGGCCGGCGTCTTTGACTGCGTGGTGCTCACCCAGACGATCTCCATCACCTACGACTTCGCGGGCGCCTTGGACACCGCGTGCGCGGCGTTGAGGCCCGGCGGGGTCCTGCTGCTCACCGTGCCCGGGATCTCCCACCAGGCCGCGCCTGACGGTGAGCTCTTTCCCGACCACTGGCGCTTCACCTGGCGGGCGATCGCCCGGTTGCTCGGCGAGCGCCTCGGTCCGGAGAACGTGGAGGTCGGCGCCGAGGGCACGGTCGCCGCGTGCGCGGCGTTCCTGTACGGGATCCCGGCCGACGAGCTCGACCCCGCGCAGCTCGATCCGCACGACCCCGATTACGAGATGGTGATCTGGGCGCGGGTGGTGAAGCGAAGCTAGCGCCGGCGGCCGCGGCTACCGGACCGTCGCGGCGCCGACCTGCCGCTCGGTGCCGAAGGCGGCCACGTCGGCGAAGAGGTCGCCGATCACCCGCGGCCAGACCTTCGAGGCCGCGAACTGGCGGCTCTTATGATGCCCGCGGATCCGGATCCGGTCATGCATGTCGGGCATCTGCATCAGCTGGTGGACGCGCAGGTTCAACTCATAGCGGTCGCTGACCTGCAGCACGTCGATGCCCGGCTCGAGCCCGTAGAGGGGCTCGAGCACCTCGGTGACCACCAACTGGCCCGCGGCGAGATGGAGCAGCACGCTGTGCTCGAACAGACGGACCCACTGCTCGCCGTGCACGTTGAGGCCGACGTCGGCGCCGTGCAGGACCTCGCGCAGCTCGTCGCCCATCAGCGCGTGGGCGTAGTGCGGGAGGTCGAACTCGTGCTTGAGGCTGACCAGCGACTCCTCGCGATGCATCGTGGAATGCCCGATGAAGACGATCCGCGGCGGCCGGCGCGAGGGCGTGGGCGCGCGGTAGAAGCGGTCGTCGACCGGCAACGGCAGCGCCCGCCAGATCGGCACCACCGCCGCTGCCGCCGTCCAGCTGTTGGGATCGACGCATGCGACGCGGTCGACGTTGCCGCGATCCAGGCGCCGCAGCTCGGCCAGGTTGTAGTCGTAGTTGGGGTGCGGGTTGCGGTCGGCGCGCGGCAGCGGCTCGGTGATGACGCCGAGCACCGGCACGTCGATGCCATCCATGGCGCCGACCGGCAGCGCCTCGGGCCGGAAGACGACGATCACGTGCGGGTCGGCCTCGGCGAGCGCGGCGCGCAGCTCGTCGGCGTCGTCATCGGCACCCCGGAAGGGGATCAGCGCCGGGACGATCCCACCCGCGGACCTGCTGAGGACGTGCGGCGCGAAG
>NZ_DASYJG010000036.1:0-75301 GCF_035996765.1 Baekduia sp. | reverse complement strand
CACGATGCGATCACAGATCTCCTCGGAGACAGGCCCACCCGCCCGGCCGATCGCACGGGGATCGAGCGCGCCGAGCGCCGGGTCGCGCTCGCGCGCGAGGATGAACGGCAGCGTGACGGTGCCGTCCAGCAGATCGGTGCCGCGGTGCTTGCCGGTGCGCTCGGCCGGGCCGGCGACGTCGAGGACGTCGTCGAAGATCTGGAACGCCAGGCCGATGCGACGGCCGAACTCGCGCAGGGCGTCGGCAGGGGGCGTCGCCCCGTTGGGGCGAGCGGGGGCCGTCTCGAGCGCACCGAGGATGCAGGCAGCCTCGAAGAGCCGCGCGGTCTTCAGCTCGCAGCGCAGCAGGTAGCGCTCCCGCGGGATCGTCGCGTCGAAGGCATCGGCACGCTGCAGCAGCTCGCCGCGTGCGAGCGCCGAGCCCGCGTCGCTGAGCGCGCGGACCTGCGCCGGGTCGCCGTTGGCGGCCAGCAGCGCGAAGGCGCGGGCGAAGAGCAGGTCGCCGGTCTGGGTCGCCGCGGCGCGGCCGGCGGTGGCGAAGACGGTGGGGCGCCCGCGCCGCAGCGGCGCGAGATCGAGCACGTCGTCGTGGACGAGCGTCGCGCTGTGGACGAGCTCGACCGCAGCGGCCGCGCGGACCAGGCCATCGCCCGAGCTGGGGACCGGCCCGCCCGCCGCCAGGATGACGAGCAGCGGGCGCAGTCGCTTGCCGCCGGCGGCGATCGTCGTTCCCGCATGCTCGGCGAGCACCGCGCCGTGGCCGGCGGCGACCTCCCGCAGCAGCTCCTCGACGCGGTCCAGCAGCGGCAGGACGTGCGGCCCGCCGGCGTGGACAAGGGCCGTCACCGGCCCACCCTCAGCAGCGGCCGGAGATCCGGTACCGCCGCCGCTCATGACTCCGGGTGCGTGCCGTTGGACGACGTGAGAATCGGCGCGCCGGGCTTGACGCCGACGTGCGTGGCGATGATCCCGCCCGCCGTCAGCACCCAACGGATCTGCTGCAGCCCCGCCCGCTCCAGCGCCGCGGCCAGGCCGGCGGGATCCGGCCAGCGCTTGACGCTGTTGGGCAGGTAGTCGTAGGCCTCTCCCCCGCCGCTGACCTTGCCGATCAGCGGCACGAGGCCGTCGAACCAGATCCGGAAGAAGAGCGAGAGCGGGGGGCGCCGCGGCGTCGTCATCTCCAGGATCAGGACCCGCCCTCCGGGACGCACGACGCGCGTCAGCTCCGCCAGCCCACGGTCGAGGTCGGCGAAGTTGCGCGCCCCGAAGCCGACGGTCACGGCGTCGAACTCGTCGTCGGCGTAGGGCAACTCCATCGCGTTGCCCCACTCGAACGTGATCGCCGGCGCCTTCTTGCGCGCCAGCTCCAACATCCCCTCGGAGAAGTCGCTGCCGATGACCTTGCCCGCAGGGGCGACCCGCTTGGCCAGCTCGATCGCCAGATCACCGGTGCCGGTGGCCACGTCGAGGACCCGGTCGCCCGGGCCGACACCGGCGATGTCGACCGCCCGCCGGCGCCACTGGTGATGCAGCCCGGCCGTCATCACCGAGTTCAAGACGTCGTAGACGCGCGCGATGCGATCGAACATCGCGCGAACTTGCGGCTCGGGCAGCGTGCCGCGATCGGCGGCGGGAGCCGGGGGAAGCGGACCCCCCCGCCCCCCGCTGCCGGTGGCGCTCATCAGTTGTTGTCGTCCGACTTCAGGCGACCGAGGAAGGCCACCAGCGCGTTGAACTTCTCGGGAGAGTCCTTCTGCAGCTTCGAGAAGGACGGCATCGGCGCCGTCGGGTTGATCAACGTGCGCTCGATGCCGGCGGCCGGAAGCCGGTCGGCGATGTCGGTCAGCGCGGGGCCGGGGCCGCCGTTGCCGTTCTCGCCCACCTTGTGGCACGCCAGGCAGCCGGACTGCGCCATGACCTGTCGACCGAACTCGTACTGCTGGACGACCTTCGGCCCCTCGGCGATCACGCTGGCGGGCGTCGCCATGTCGATCTGCGTCGGCGGGCCGGCCGCCGCGCCCTCGTAGGTGAGGTAGGCCATCGCGCCGATGATCAGGATCGCCGTCAGCGTCGCGACCGGACGCCGCTCGGGACGCCGCTCCGGACCGCGGTCATAGAACGGCAGCAGGAACAGCAGGATCATGCAGACCGTCGGAATGCCGATCGTCGCCAGCGCGACGAACTCCGGCGGCTTGATGACGCGCAGCAGCTCGAAGAGGAAGAAGAAGTACCACTCCGGGCGCGGCGTGTAGGTCGTCGTCGTCGGGTCGGCCTTCGGGCCGAGCTCGGCGCCGAGGAAGATCGACATCAAGATGATGACGAGCAGCACGACGCACGCCATCGCGCCGTCCTTGGCGACCGCGTAGGGGAAGAACGGCTTGCCCTGAGACTTCAGGATCGAGTACTCGCGGAGGTACTCCTCCTTCTCGCGACGGTTCACGCCTGCTCCTCGATCAGCTCTTCGGCGGGCTTGACCTTCTGCCACGGGGGCGCCGTGGTGCCCAGCCGCGTCACGAGGTACAGGTGCGCGCCGATGAGGGCCCCGATGATGCCGGGCACCAACAGCATGTGGATCGCATAGAAGCGCGACAGCGTCGTCGCGTTGAAGTCCGACCCGCCGTTGAGGAAGTCACCGAGGTAGGGGCCGACGAGCGGGCCCGACGCGGTGATGTTGTTCGCCACGACGGTCGCCCAGAAGGACCGCTGGTCAAACGGCAGCAGGTAGCCGGTGAGCGCCATGACGAACGTCAGGATCAGCAGCGCGACGCCGATGACCCAGTTGAGCTCACGCGGGTACTTATAGGCCCCGAAGAAGAACGTGCGGGCCATGTGCATGAAGATCAGGATCATCATCACCGACGAGCCCCACTTGTGCATGCCGTGCACGAACTCGCCGAGGAAGACGTCGTCGTTGATGTGGCGGACCGACTCGTAGGCTCCGCCGGCCGCGTCGGGCCGGTAGTACATCGCCAGGAAGACGCCGGTGATCGCCTGCGACAGGAAGGCGAACATCGTCGCCGAGCCCAGGGTGTAGAACCAGTTGGTGCCCTTGGGCACCTTGCGGAACATCAGCCAGCGCAGGCCGCCCGACAGGGAGGTGCGCTCGTCGATCCAGTCGACGGTGTAGATGCCGGCCTCGGCGGCCTTCTCGACCGGGCCCTGCTTGGGCGCGCCGGGACGCGGCGGCGCCGGGCGCAGGCCGGGCGGAACAGGCGGAGCGGGGAGCTTGAGCTTGGGCATCAGTGCTTAGTCCTGGGGGAGCGAGTCGAGCTTCCGGATCGTCGGGCGCGACGGGTACAGGATCCCGCCGATGCCGTCGAGCGGCTCGCCCGGGTTACGCGGCGAGAAGCGCTTGAGCTCGCGGTTGACCGAGAAGCGCGGGCCGATCTCGAGCTGGCCGTTGTGAACGCGGTTGTAGAAGCGGTCGAGCGGGCGGACCGGCGGGCCGCCGTCCACCTTGCCCTGGAAGTCGTAGACGCCACCGTGGCACGGGCAGATAAAGCGCTGAGCGGCCTCGGTGTAGCGGACCGGGCAGCCCAGGTGCATGCAGCGCGTGGAGATCGCGACGAACTGCTCGGCCTCGAAGCCCTTGGGGAGCTTGTCGGTGTCGATCTCGGGGTTGCGCTTGCGGATGTAGACCGTCGTCTTGCCGGCCTCGCCGATCCCGTCGACCAGCGAGATGACCTTGGGGACGTACGTGTCGTCGGGGAACTCGTCGGGCTTGCCGACGGGCTGCCACCGCATCTTGTGCTCCTCGAACAACGGGCCGAGGGCAAACCCCAGCGCGGGCAGGAGGATCGCCGAGGTGGCGATGGCGCCCGTGGCGTGGGCCGTCCCGACCATGAAGCGGCGACGGGTGACGGTCTCGCCTTCGAACGCCCCGGGAATACCCCGGTCGGCGGTGTACTTGCTTTTGGCTTGCTTCTTGGGCACGGTGGGTCTTGGTCCTGTCCGGGAGACGCGCGATCCTGGTGGACGCGCATCCGGGACCGGAAATCTATCGCTCGATCATCGTACGGGCCGCGCCGCCTGCGCCCGCCACCCGGTCAACGGTTCGGCGCCAGGCTTTCGGCGATGTGGCGCGCGGCTGCTCCGAGGCGCTCTGCAGCCCCCGTTTCACCTGCACGTGCGGCGACTTTGGCCGCTTCGAGGTCCGCGGTCGAACCCCATCCGAGCTCGGCGCAACCGGCCGCCCAGACGGCATCGGCCAGCGGCTCGTCGCCGGCCGCCTGGGCCTGAGCCGACAGGGCAATGAGGTCGGCGAGGGCTCGCACGGCGTCGAGGTCGCCGGCCGTCGCGAGGCGCTCGAGCCCCAGCGCGTAGAGACGGTCGCCCGCGAGCAGCGCGAGGTCATCGTCGTCGCGCGACATGATGCGGCCCCCACCCACCCCTCCGTAGTGCAGGAGGTAGCCCTCGCGGACCGCCTCGATCACCAGCGGGAGGTCGGCGGCATGGCCGTCAGCACGCGGACCGAGCGCGATGGCGTCGCCGTAGGGCGTGGGACCCGAGATGTCGTCCCGCAGTGCCGCAGCGAGCAGACCGCCGTCCTGCCGTACGACATCGGCCAGGCGAGCGAGGATCACGACAGCTCAGCGAAGGCGGCATTCACCGCATCGAGCGTGCGGTCCAGATGCTCGGAGGTGTGGGCCAGCGATGGGAACCACGCCTCGTACTGCGAGGCCGGCGGGTAGACGCCGCGGGCCAGCAGGGCGCGGCAGAACGCGGCGTAGGCCTCGTGGTCGCAGGCCTGGGCACCGGCGTAGTCGCGCGGCGCGGTCTCGGCGAAGAAGATCGTCAGCAGACCCGGCACCGCGTTGACCGCGACCGGGACACCCGCACCAGCGGCCGCGTCGCGCAGGCCGGCGGCCAACGCCTCGGTCGTGGCGCTGAGGCGGATGTAGGCCGCGTCGTCGAGCATCCGCAGCGTCGCCAGACCGGCGGCGACGGCAAGAGGGTTGCCGCTGAGCGTTCCTGCCTGGTAGACGTCGCCGGCCGGCGCGATGTTGTCCATCAACGCCCGCGAGCCGCCATAGGCCGCCGCGGGAAGGCCGCCGCCGATGATCTTGCCCATGACCGTGAGGTCGGCCGCGATGCCCTCGCGCTCCTGCGCGCCGCCGGCGGCGACGCGAAAGCCCGTGATGACCTCGTCGAAGATCAGCAGCGCGCCGTTGTCATCGGCCTTGTGGCGCAACAGCTCCAAGAAGCCCTCGACCGGCGGGACGAGGCCCATGTTGGCGGGATAGGGCTCGGCGATGACCGCCGCGAACTCGTGCTCGGCGAACGCGGTGGCCACCGCCTCGCCGTCATTCCACCCCACGATCACGGTCTCGTGCGTCGCGGACTCGGGCACGCCGGGCGACGCCGGGATCCCGGCCGTCGCCAGGCCGCTGCCGGCCTGCGCCAGCAGGCCGTCGACGTGGCCGTGGTAGGCACCGGCGAACTTCAACAGCTTGGTGCGGCCGGTCACGGCGCGCGCGAGGCGGATCGCGCTCATCGACGCCTCGGTGCCCGAGGAGGTCATGCGCAGCATCTCGACCGACGGGAAGCGGCGGGCGACCTCATCGGCGAGGTCGACCTCCCCCGCCGTCGGCGCGCCGTAACTCGTCCCGCGGCGGGCGGCGGTGACCACGGCCTCGACGATGTCGGCCTGCGCATGGCCATGGATCAGCGGGCCCCACGAGCAGACGTAGTCGACGTAGCGGTTGCCATCGACGTCGAAGAGCTCTGCCCCCTCGGCGCGGTCGATGAAGATCGGGTCGCGGCCGATCGCGCGCATCGCGCGCACCGGTGAGTTGACGCCGCCCGGCAGCCGCTGCAGCGCACGCGCGTACAGCTCCGCGGACTTCGCATCGGTGATCGAGACGCTCATGGCCGTCGGGCGTCAGGCGCCGACGCCTGCGTGCTCCCGCTCCCACGACGTGAAATCGTCGGTGAAGTACAGGAGCCGGACCTTCTTGAACTCGGTCGAGGAGTAGAGCGTCGCGCGGTCCTCGATGCAGCCGACCTCGTCGCGGACGGCGTCGAGGATCGCGTCGCACTCCTCCTTGGAGCGGCCGTGAGCCATCGTGAACAGCTGGTAGGGCCAGTCGGCGTAGGTCGGGCGCTCGTAGCAGTGGCTGATGCCGCGGAAGGCGGCCATGCGACGGCCGGCCTCCAGCACCTGGTCCTCCGGCACCTTCCACACGCCCATGCCGTTGGCGCTGAACCCGGCGCGACGATGGAAGAGGATCGCGGCGACGCGGCGCAGCAGACCCCGCTCGACCATGCCCTCGAGGTGGGCGATCAGCCCGTCGACCGGCATGCCGAGCTCGCGCGCGGCGTCGGCGTAGGGCTCGGAGACGACCGGCAGGTCGCCTTGGGTGGCGCGGATGACGGCCTTGTCGAGCTCGTCGTAGGGCTGGGGCTCGATGTCGACGGGCTCGACGATCTGCGCCGCCTTGGCCAGCGTCTCGGTGTCGCCCGACATCTCCAGGTCCATGCGGATCTTGAAGAGCTTGAGCGTCGGCAGCTGGCGCACCGACTCGGCGCCGGTCTCAGCTTTCAGGACCTCCAGCGTGCCGTCGAGGCCGAGCGGCGAGTCCGGCTCGGTCGCGAGCGTGAACCACATGTTGAACTCGTGGTTGCGCAGGTAGTTGTGCGAGACGCCCGGGTGGTCGTTGACGATCTTGGCAGGGCGCCACGGGTGCTCGGGGTCGACCTTGGCCGCGACCAGCATCGACTGGTAGCCGAGCGCGCGGGTGTCGAAGATCGGCGTGACCTGGCGGATGATGCGCTGCTCGATCAGCTCGCGCACGCGGCTGAGGACGGTCTCCTCCTCGACGCCGAGCAGCGTGGCCACCTCGGCGTACGGGCGCGGCACGATCCGGAACTTGCCCTGCATCGTGTCCAGCAGCTTCTTGTCGAACTCGTCGAGCGGAACGGCGGAGCCGTCCTTGCGCGAGCGGATCTTGGGGGTCACTGCAGCCACTGGGCGGCGTCCTTCGCGTAATAGGTGATGACGATGTCGGCGCCGGCGCGGCGGATCGACGTGAGCGTCTCCAGCACGGCCGTCCGCTCGTCGAGGTGACCGGCGGCCGCAGCCGCCTTGATCATGACGTACTCCCCACCCACGTGGTACGCGGCAACCGGCATCCGCGTCGCCTCCTTGACGCGCCAGAGCACGTCGAGGTAGGGCACGGCGGGCTTGACCATGACCATGTCGGCGCCCTCTTCCACGTCCAGCGCGACCTCGCGCAACGCCTCCTCCGCGTTGCCCGGATCCATTTGGTAGCTGCGGCGGTCGCCGAAGCTCGGGGTCGAGCCGGCGGCCTCGCGGAACGGCCCGTAGAAGGCCGAGGCGTACTTGGCGCTGTAGGCGATGATCGGCGTCTCGGTGAAGCCCTCGGCGTCCAGCGCGGCGCGCAGCGCGCCGACGCGGCCGTCCATCATGTCGCTGGGCGCGACGGCATCGGAACCCGCGCGCGCGTGGGAGACGGCGGTGCGGGCGAGCAGCTCCAGCGACGCGTCGTTGTCGACGCTGCCGTCAGCGCTCAGGCGGCCGCAGTGGCCGTGGTCGGTGTACTCGCAGAGGCAGACGTCGGTAAGGACGAGCAGCTCGGGGTGCGCGGCCTTGATCGCGCGCGTGGCGAGCTGGACCGCGCCGTCGTCGTCCCAGGCGCCGGAGCCGTCGGCGTCCTTCTCGGCGGGGATGCCGAAGAGCAGGACGGCCGGGACGCCGAGCGCGTGGGCGGCGCCGGCCTCCTCCACCACGGAGGTGAGGCCGTGGCGGTCGACGCCGGGCATCGAGGCGATCGGCGTGCGCCCCTCCAACCCGTCTTCGACGAACAGCGGCAGCACGAGGTCCGACGGCGCCAGCGTGGTCTCGCGCACGAGGTCGCGCAGCGCGCCGGTGCGGCGCAGGCGGCGCAGGCGGGTGGCGGGAAAGGCAGCGGGCATGCCCCACAAGCGTAGCCGGGCGGGTCCCGAACGATCGGATGCTCAGCGGCAGCACCAGCCTGCGAGGTGAGCGTCGCGGCCGGCGGCCAGGGTGCGGATGCGATCGATCCCGCGGCCCTTGAGGTGCACGAGGTCCCAGCCGTCGACGCCGGCGAGGTCGGCGGCGAGCCAGTCACCGTGCGGCGACCAGGCGATCCCGCGGATCGGACCGCCGGCGAAGAGCACCGCCGACTCGTCGAGCACGCGGCGCCCGGCGGCGTCGGTGCGCACCACGACGACGCGCTCGGCACCATCGGCCGTGCGCCGGACGACCGCGTAGCCGGCATGGCCCGGCCGGGCGGCGATGACCGAGTCGATGGTCTTGCCCGGACTGCGGCGGTCGCCGATCCGCGCGCCGGTCGAGGCGGTCAGGACCGTCACGCGGTCGTGCTGGCCCACCAGCAGCCGATGGCCGTCGGCGCTCCAGGCCAGCCGCAGCGGGGTGTTCGGCGTCCGGGTACGCCAGAGGACACGACCGCTGTCGGCGTCGCGCAGGGTCACGCGCGCGGCGGAGTCGACGGTCGCCAGCCGCTCGGCCGGCGCGACACCCGGCTGCCAGGCCGGTGCCACGGCGCGGGTGGCGGCCAGGACATGCTTGCCGGTGCCATCGCCAGCGACGACGTGGATCGTCCGGCCGCCACGAGCCCCGCCGACCACGTACGCGATCCGGTAGCCGCTGGGCGACCACGCCGGCCAGGTGATCGGCCGGCGCTCGGCCAGCGACCAGTGGCGGCGCCCGCGCACGCTGACCGCGATCAGCTCGATGCCGCGAACGGCGACCGCGTAACGGCCGTGCGGCGACCATGCGGCCGCGTCGATGCGGCCGAGCAGCTGGCGCGGCGGTCCGCCGACGCCGAACGCGAACAGGCCCCGCTCGTTGACCGCCAGCATCCGCCCGCCGCCGGGCAGCGCACCGGTCCTCGGCACCGGCGTTGACGGGTTCGTCGTGGTCCGTAGGACCTGACCGGTCACTTCCGACAGGTGGCGCTGGACCCATTCGGCGGTCGCGCGCCCGGGCGCGGTCAGCGCGGCGGCCAGCGCCACGGCCACGATGAGGACCGGAACGAGCCGGCCCGCGAGCGTGTCGAGCCCGCGCCGCAGCCGCGAGTTGACCGTTCCGCGCGGAACGCCGACGACCTCGGCGATCTCCGACGGCGACAGCTCCAGCAGATGGCGCAGGACGACGACGGTGCGCTGGTCCTCAGGCAGCGCGGCCAGCGCGGCGATCACGTCCTCGTCGGGTGAGCCGGCGGCCGGCGCGCTCGCCACCTGCTCGAGCACCTCGACGCCGTCGACCTCCCGCCGCGACGCCCGGCTGCGCGCCAGGTCGATCGCCCGCCGCGCCACGATCGTCCGCAGCCACGGGCCGAACGGCCGCGTGCGGTCAAAGCGCTCCAGGGCGCCGACCGCGGCGACGAAGCCCTCCTGGGCCACGTCCTCGGCGGCATGCGGGTCGCGCACGATCAGCCACGCGGTCCGGTAGGCCGCCGGCCAGTGGGCGCGGAAGAGCACGTCCAGCGCCGCGGGATCTCCGCGCAGCGCGCCGCGCACGGCGGCACGCTCGGCCCGCGGCGTCAGCGGTCCCGCGCGCCGCGATGCCAGCACGCCGGTCCAGCGGATCGCCTCCGGCTGCGCTCCCATGTCTCCTCACTACGTGCGGCGGACCCTCAGCGGTCCCGGGTCTCCCAATCTTCCATCGTCATCGCGAAGATGTCGTGGTCCTCCCAGTTGCCCGCGATGTTGAGGTACTTCAACGCGCGGCCCTCGCGGCGGAATCCCGCCTTCTCCACCACGCGGATCGAGCGGACGTTGCGCGGGATCACCGCGGGCTGCACGCGATGCAGGCCGGCGTGGCGAAAGGCGAACTCGCAGATCAGCAGCGCGGCCGTCGTCCCGTGGCCGTGGCCGCCCGACGCCGCGGCAACCCAGTAGCCGAGCGTCGCGTTGCGCCACGCGCCGCGCACCACGTTGCCCAGCGCGATGCGCCCGATGATCGCGTCGCCGTCTTCGCGATCGAGCACCGCGAACGCGTAGCCGGTGCCGAGCTCCCACGCCTCGACGTCGCGGCGCAATGTCTCCACCTGCCCGGCGCGCGTGTAGTGCACCTCGGCGTGGATCGGCTCCCACGGCTCGGTGTGCGCGCGGTTCGCCGCGACGGCGGCGGCGAACTCGGTCGCGTCCCCGGTGGCCAGCGGGCGGATGGCGGTCCGCTCACCGTCCAAGCGAACCCGCGGGGGGACGTGGCCGAGCACGCTGGCGAACGTAGCAGCCGAGCGTGACGCCGAAGGCAGGGGCCGAAGGCCAAAGCCGTTCGGCCGACGCCGCGCGTTCTAGAACCGCTGGAGCGCCGCGCGCGCCAGCAGCGACCAGCCGACGACCAGCGCGGCCAGATGGACCAGCGCCCCACCCAGGCCACCGGCGTCGTTGAGCGCGGCGTCGGTCGCATCCAGCGACGCGCGGAACGGGAAGAGCGCGGAGATGACGCGGATCGCGTCATACAGCCCGTGGGCGACCGCGCCGCTGGGCACCAGCGCGAGGAACGCGATCGGCAGGGCGAGGAGGATCGCCAGCAGCGACGCGGCCCGCACTTCGCGCGCCAGCGCGCCGATCGCCACACCCAGCGCACCGAAGGCCAGACCACCGGCGCCCAGCGCCACGACCCACAGCGGCGCGCGGCTCCAGTCCAGCGAGTGAAAGAGCGACACGCCCGCGACCATCACGAGCGTCACCGCCGCCGCACAGCCGGCCGCCAACACCACCTTCTCCACCAACAACCCCGTCCGCGACACGAGCCCTCGGACCAGCCGCGCAAAGGCGTGTTCCTCGCGTTCCAGCGCCAGCATCCCGGCGGCGAGCAGGACGCAGACCAACATGAGTGACATGGTCACCGCGACCGTCACCGCGAAGGCGTCCAGCGGCGTGCGCCGCCCCTTGACGATCGTCTCGTCGACCTTCACCGGCGTGGCGAGCGAGCTCAGGACCGCATCGGAGAGATCGAGGTTGTCGATCGCCAGCTGCGCAAACCGCGACACGCGCTGCAGCGCGTCGCGGTCCGGCGAGCTCTGCGGCGTGCGCGTCAGCACCGAGTCGATCAAGGCCTTGGACTTCTTCAGGCCGGCGATGTCAAAGTCGCGACCCAAGATGGAGAACTTGCCGCCCGACAGCAGGATGTTGAGGTAGCCCGCCGCGATCTGCGTCAGCTTCGTCGAGACCACCTTGTTGAGGTCGGCGACGCGCGAGTTGATCGTCGACTGCACGAACTGCTGCTTGACCGGGTCCTGGGCGTTGTAGAGCACCTCGACCGTCGGCTTTGCCCCCGTCCCCGACAGGCTGATCGTGTGCTGCAGGCGCGCCACGAGGTCGGGCGGCACGATGATCGCGGCCAGCACGTCGCCGTCGCGAACCTTGCGCTCGGCCTCCGCGCGCGTGTGCACCCGCACGGGAACGATCGACTGAAACAGCTTGCTCGCGTAGTCCGATGGGTTGACGGTGGTCCCCGCAATCGCCACCGCGCTCGACTGCGGGGGCAGCTGGTTGAGGATCGCCACCCGCGGCTTGTCCGGACCCTTGGAGAGCGCGAGGCCGATGAGCACCGCGATGACCACCGGGTAGATCACCAGCAACGACACCAACAACGGCGAGCGGCCCAGGATCCGCAGGTCCTTGCCCAGCAGGAAGCGCACGCCGCTCAATGGCCACGCTCCCGCAGGAACGCCACGAACGCCTCTTCGAAGTCATACAAGTCACTCCCCACCGCCTCGTGCAGCGCCGCGGGCGTGCCCTCGAAGAGCAGCTCGCCGTCGGCCAGGACGAGCACGCGGTCGGCGTAGCGCTCGGCCTCGCTGACGTTGTGCGTGGTGAACACGACCGCCGTGCCCGCGCGCGCCAGCCCCTCGACAAACCCCCACAGTCGCTCGCGCTGGCGCGGGTCCAGCGAGGAGGACGGCTCGTCGAGCAACAGCACGTCGGGATCGGCCAGCAAGCCGACGGCGATGTTGACCCGTTGGCGATTGCCGCCCGACAGCGTGCCGAGCTGGTCGCCGGCGCGGTCGCGCAGCCCGGTCTGGTCGAGCATCCGCTGCACCGCCGCCTCGGGGTCGGCGACCCGCTCCAACCGGGCAAACAGCGCCAGGTTCTCGGCGACCGTCAGCTTGCCGTAGACCGCCGGCTGCTGTGGGACCCAGCCGACGTCGCGCGGAGCGCGGCTCACCGTTCCGGCACTCGGCGCCAGCACGCCGCCGAGGATCGACAGCAGCGTCGTCTTGCCCGCGCCGTTGGGCCCGATGATCGCCAGCGTCTCGCCGCGGTCGGCGCGGAGGCTGACGCCGCGCAGCGCCTCGCGCTCACCGAAGCGCCGGATGACGTCCCGGGCCTCCAGCGCCGCCACCGCGTCGTTCACCGGCGAGAGGCTACTTCCGTTGGCGCCAGCGCCGCGCCGCACGTGCGGCAGAACGTGTCCTCGCGCGCCGGCCCCGCACCGCACTCCGGACATCGGCGGACCGGTGGAGACGGCCCGGCGATCCCGAGGACGCTCGCCGTCCCCCACGGTTCCAGCACCAGATGGCGGCGCAGGTAGACGACCGTCTCGCGCAGCATCGCCGCCAGCGGCAGCGCCAGCAGCGCGCCGAGGAAGCCGTAGGCCTCGCCGCCCAACAACAGGGCGAAGATGACCAGCAGCGGGTTGATCCGCAGCGTGTGGCCGAAGATGTAGGGCGCGACCACGTGGCCCTCCAGCTGCTGCAGCGCGGTGAAGAAGATCCCGAGCCAGACCGCGGTCAGCGGGTCCTGGAAGAGCGCGACCAGCAGCGGCGGCAGCGCGCCAAGGAACGGGCCGACAAACGGGATCAGCTCCATCAGGCCGAACCACGCGCCGAAGGCGAAGGCATAGGTCTTGCCATCCGGGAAGACACCCGTGACGCCGAAGACGTATAGGCCGAGCCCGGCACCCAGGCCCATCGCGAGGCTGAAGAAGATCTGCCCGCGCAAATAGCCGCCGACCGCGCGCTGGATCCGCGTCGGGAAGTCGTCGGCCTCCGTGCCGTCTCCCGGCGGCATGACCGAGCGCACGGTCGCGCCGATGCGCTCGCCGTAGATGAGCATGTACACCGACAAGACGATCACGAGCAGCAGGCCCAGGCCCGCCGTGACGACCGTCTTGAGGATCTGGCCGCCGAAGTCGACGATGTCGCTCGTCCCGCCGACGACCTTCTCCTGCAGCGTCTGCAGCGCGGTCTCCCCCTGGCGCTTGACCTCGATGTTGATGCCCTTGCGATCGAAGTAGTCCTGCAGGTCGGCGAGGCGGCCGTTGGCGTCGTCGACGATCCCCGGCACGTCATTGCCGAACTTCTGGGCCTGGTCGGCAACCGGGTTGGCCAGCAGCACGCCGGTGCCGGCCAGCACCGTCAGCAGGCCGAGGTAGACGACGAGGATCGCCAGCCCGCGCGGCAACCGCCGCCGCTGCAGGAACGACACCATCGGGTTGAGGATCAGCGCGACGACCGCGGCGACGGTGAACGCCAGCAGCACCACGCCCGCCGCCTTGGCGACGAGGAAGAGCGCGATGACGATCAGCGGCAGCGCGACGAGCTGGATCCAGCGCGGGACGACGACCTTCTGGACGGCCGGAGCCTCGGGCGGGGGCTCCTCGTCCAGCGGATCGTGGCCGTTCCACTCCTCGGCGTCTGTGGGGTGCTCGCTGCTCATGTCGTGCTTGCGCCAGAGTATGGGACGTGCCAACCGCCCCCACCATCCTCTTCGTCGGCGACATCGTCGGCGGGCTTGGGCGGCGCACGCTGCTCAAACTGCTTCCCGCTTTGCGCGAACGCCATGCCGTCGACTTCGTGGTCGTCAACGGCGAGAACATCGCCGGCGGCCTCGGGATCACCCCCAAGCTCGCCGATGAGCTCTTCGCCGGCGGCGTCGACGCGATCACCCTCGGCAACCATACCTACCGCCGCCAGGAGATCGGGCCCTACCTCGAGAGCGGCAAGCCGATCATCCGGCCCGCCAACTACCTGGCCTCGCAGCCAGGCCGCGGCTTCTGCATCGTGGAGAAGGACGGCGTGCGCCTCGGCGTCGTCAACCTCAGCGGCAACCTGCACCTGCGCGCGGGGCGCGTCGCGTTCCTGGAGATCGACAACGTGCTCTCAGAGCTCGACGGCAAGGTCGACCACATCCTGGTCGACATGCACGCCGAGCTGACCAGCGAGAAGATCGCGATGGGCTGGTATCTGGATGGGCGCGTGACGGCGGTCGTCGGCACCCACACCCACGTGCCGACCGCCGACCTGCGCGTGCTCCCCGGCGGGACGGCCTACATCACCGACGTCGGCATGACCGGCCCGCGCGGCGGCGTGCTCGGCGTCAAGAAGGAGCAGTCGATCGAGTCGATGCGCACGCACATGATGGTGCGCTTTGAGACCAGCGAGGACGACCCCTGGCTGATGGGTGTCGTCATCCGCTGTTCGGAGCAGCCGCTGCGCGCGACGGCGATCGAGCAAGTGCTCGAGCCGTGGCGGCCAGCGCCGCAAGCAGCAGCAGGTTCCTGACGCCGACCGCGACGACCGCCCAAGCGTGCTGGTAGACGACATCGAAGTAGTTGGCGGGAAACCAGAGCTGGGTCGTCAGCGCCGCCACGGCGACGAGCGCGGGCGCTAGGCGATAGCCGTGGCCGGCGGCCACCGCGGCCAGCGGAAGCAGCCAGACGACGTACTGCGGTGAGAGCACTTTGCTCCATACCACGAACGCGAGCGTGATCGCCAACGCGGCGAGGACGAGCCCGTCGCGCGTCGGGCGCCGCGCGACGAGGCGCAGGATCAATGCGGCGCTGATCAGCAGCGCCAGCGTACTGATCGCGGCGACCACGTCTGCCGCGCCGCCATCCAACCCGTTGGACTTAAAGCGGTCGGGACGGACCGGGTCGCCGGTGACATACGAGCCCCCGGTGAGCTCTAGCACCGACGCCGCGGTGGACTCGATCTGCACCGGGCGGTCGAGATGGAAGCGCACCATCTTGGACGGAAAGCCCCCGAGCGCCGCGAACGGGATGCCCGTAGCGAGCACGACGAGCAGGAAGATCGCGCCCGCGCGCAGCGCGAGGCGCCGCTCACCGCGCCCCAGCAGCCAGCAGAAGGCGACCGCCGCCAGCGCCGCGGGCCAGAGCTTGGTCATCATTCCGAGCGCGAGCAGGAGGAACCCCAGCTCGACGGCCCCGCGCCGCGGCCGGGCGAGGATCAGCGCGAGGCCGACGAGCGCCAGCGCGGTCGGAAAGAGGTCGAAGTGCGTGCGCACCAGCGCGCCCGCCAGCACCGGCAGCGCGGCCATCGACCAGCCGGCGATCGGCCCGCCCGCCGCCCATGCCGCGAGCTGCGTGACCAGCGCGCAGCCGAGCATCATCAACGACAGGTAATCGACGTCGCCGCCGGCCAGCCTGACCGGGATCAACGCACCAGGCGGGTACTCGAAGACGAAGTCGCGATAGGGCACGAGGCCGTGCGCCATCAAGTCCTTGTAGTTCCCATAGACGAACAGGTCGCCCACCGAGGCGTCGCTGAACGGCCCGTGGCGCGTGGCCACCAGCCAGACGGCGATCAGCGCCAGGACGGAGAGCCCTACGCCGGGTCGGGGACGCGATAGCGCGCGAAGAGCGCGACTGCGAGGAACGGGAAGAACCACACCAAGTAGAGATAGAACCAGTAATTCAGGCCCAGCTGCAGCCCGATGACGACGGCGGCCGCCACGGCCGCGAGGCCCACAATGTCACGTCGGCGGGGCAAAAAGGCCGCGACGACGGCGAAGAAGACCGCGGTCAGCTGCCACATGTGCTCGCCGACGGTCAGATGGTGCAGGCCCCAGATCGAGAACGGCGCGTCGCGATTGGCCTGGAAGGCGATCGTGCGGTCATAGATCGCGTGCAGCGACTCGCCGTGCACGATGATCGGCAGCGAGACGATGAGCGCGGTCGCGACGAACGCGGCGGTGAACTTGGCGATCGTTGCGCCCATCTTTCCGCGCGGCGCGCCATGGGTCGCCAGCAGCGGCGCGAGGCCGAGCGCGCCGAACTTCGTCAGGCCCGCCAGCGCGGTGATCGCGCCGCGCGCGCCGGGCTTCGCCGCGACGTAGAGCGTGGCGGCGGCAAACGCCGCGACGAGCCCGTCGTTGCTGTTGCAGTTCAACACGTACAGGCTGAACGGCCACGCCGCCCAGAGATAGGCCAAGACGATTCCGAGCCCGGGCCCGCGGATCCGTCTTCCCGCCAAGAACAGGAAGAACAGCGTCAGCAGATCGAAGGCGATCGCCGCGGCATGCGCTGCCGGCAGGTCGTCCCACTTACCGCTCCACGGCAGCGCCTGCTCGAACGGCACGTAGGCCTCGTAGGCGACCGGGCCGTAGGTGTCGCCGTGCTCGTCGTCCTTGGGGAAGTTGTTGTAGATGTGCTTGCCGTCGACGAGGCGGTCGGCG
The DNA here is from genome assembly GCF_035996765.1 of Baekduia sp. Taxonomy (NCBI): domain Bacteria; kingdom Bacillati; phylum Actinomycetota; class Thermoleophilia; order Solirubrobacterales; family Baekduiaceae; genus Baekduia; species Baekduia sp. Next base: position 58,867 of record NZ_DASYJG010000036.1, on the reverse strand, counting down.
CCGATCACACCCGAGTACCCCACGTCGATCACGTTGGAGGCGTTGACGTTCAACCCGATGCGAAAGCCGACGAGGAAGATCAGCGCGACCGCCAGCCACAGCGGCGAGATCCACAGGGGGAGGCGACGACTGGGCGCCGCGCCGTCGTCCGGTGTTCGGCGGTAGCCGATCCACAGCATCCGTACCAAGACGTAGAACAACAGTCCGGTGGCGATCGGGACCGACGCGTTGATGTTGCCGTCGTTGAAGTAGGCCACCGAGATGCCGAAGCCGACGAGCGCGAGCAGGTCGAGCTGGAGCATGTGGACCCCCCCACCCCGACGTCTCAGCGAACAGAACGGCGCGACGAACAGCACCGACAGCGGGATCCAGACCCACGGCGAGTTGACCTTGCGCCCGAACGCGCCCGTGTAGCCGCGCGCCATCGTCCACGCGACCTGCGGACCGTTCCACGCCTCGGTGATCTGCCCGGTCGCATCGGCGACCTTGACCTGGGCGACCTCCTTGCGCGCGGTGCCGGTCCCGGGCGTGAACCAGCTGACCTGCCAGTCGCGGGGGCCCTTGAGGAAGACCTCGGGCTTGGCCTTCGGGTACTGGCGCAGGGCCTCCTTGACCTTCGGGCTGCGGGCGGCAATCGCTTGGGCCTGGGCGCCGGCGAGGCGATGGCCCGCAGGCGTGCCGCCGAGCGTCTGCACCCGGCTGAGCTCGTTCGGATTGCTCGGCGCGGTGGGCAGCAGGCCGGTCGGGGCCGCGGGGGCCACGGCGGGGGCCGTCGCGATGCCGAGCAGCAGGCCGGCCAGCGCGAGGACGATGAAGAGGAGCCCACCCGCCCGCCGAACCCGCCCGCGATCTCTCACTCGGTGAACGTCCAGAGCTTGTTGCCGAGGAAGTTGCACGGCGTCGCGGCCGCGACGGCGATCGCCTGAGCGACGACCTCCTTGAGGTTGGCAACGCTGACCAGGACCTCCAGGATCGCGAGGTTGACCACGAACGCCGCGACGCTGATGACCAGGAAGCGGAAGGCCTGCTGGCCGGCGTGCCCGCCACGGGCATCGAAGGTCCAGTGGCGGTTCCACCAGAAGTTGTTGGTGACCGCGACGAGGAACGCCAGAAAGGCCGCCAGGCGGAAGTCGAGATCGAGCGCGTGCACGCAGAGCGCGAACGTCGCGAGGTTGACGACGTACCCGCTGGCGCCGACCGCGGTAAAGCGCGCCAGCTGCCACCAGTTGTGTGCGTGGCGCACACCGCGGCGCAGGCGGTCGCGGCGTCGCAGCCGGTCGAGGGCGTCGGGCACGAAGCCGGAGGCTACCCGGCCCACCTGCAGGCAGGCTCAGTTGGGCGCAATGCCGAAGTGCGCGCGGACCATCGGGGCGACGTCGGTGATCGACCAGGCGCCGTCGGCTGAGGCCGGGGCCCGATCAACCCCGCAGAACGCCAGCGCGCCCAAGGAGTCGGAGTGATGCAGCGAGCCATGGCTGCCGCCGCCCACGTGGTCGGCGCCGCCCCAGTCGGGGAACTCCCAACCCGGCCCGGCGCTGAGCAGGACATCACCCGCCGTCGCGCAGGTCAGCGCCGCCCAGACGCGGCGCAGCGCGTCGGGGTAGTCGGGGCTGTCGAACCGACCGTCGGAGGTCGTCGCACTGAGCGCGCCGAGGTCGCCCTCGACCGTCCAGTGGTTGCCGCGCGCGTCGCGCAGCTCGGGGTGGGCGGGGGCGGGGTTACCCACCCGGAAGCGCAGCTCGCCGCGACCGACGCCACGGATGACGCCTTCTTCGCCCTCGCGCCAGGCGACGATGTCGACGCCAGGGATCGCCGAGGCCGTCTCGACCACACGCGGGATCACGGTCGAGCGTGCCTCGCCGACCAACCCGTACACCATCGCAGCGCGCTGGTTGGGGCACAACGCCAGCTCGGCCTCCTCGACGGCGCGGCCGCCCGGCCCGGCGACCTCCCAGTCGCCGAACGCACCACGCAGGTCGATGCGCCGCTCGACCGGCGCGTGGGAGTGGTCGGCGCAGATGATCACCGCGTGGGTGTCAAGGAAGCGCTCCAGCCCGCCCGCGGCCTCGGCAACGCGCACGATCTGGGCATCGGCCGCCGCGATCGACGTCGGCTGCGCGTGCGGCCCGTTCTTATGGGAGTAGGTGTCGTTGTCGGGCAGCGACAACAACAGGAAGTCATAGAGGTCGCGTGCGGCGAGCCAGGCGCCGACGCAGCCGGAGTGCTGGTCGCGGATGCCCGGAAGGCCCATCTGGCTGCGACAACCGGTCTCGCGGCTGGCGAAGATGTCGGCGTAGAAGAGCTCGCGCGGGCCCATCACCGGCTTGCGAAAGAGCGTGCCGGCAAGGCGCGTCAGCGCCGTCTCGCGCGAGATCGGGTGCTCGTGGCGCCCGCGGTAGACGAGGTAGGTGGTACCTGCGGTCCGCACGCCGACGTCGTCGAGCGACTCGTAGATCGTCTCGATGTCTGCGGCCATGTGCGAGCCGTTGAGGTTGTACACCGTGTCGGTCAGCTGCTTGGCGATGCCGAGCTTGCGCGCTGCCCGAAAGGACGAGCCGTACTCGACATAGCGCCGCTCGGCGCGCGACCACCAGTTCATCGCCGCGATGTGGTGGCGGTCCTGCAGGACGCCGGTCGCGATCGAGGTCGCACAGACCGGCGTGACCGACGGGAACGCGGCGCAGAGCTCGGGCACGAAGGCACCGCGCTCCAAGACCGCGGCGATCGCCGGCGCCTCCCCGCGCTCCACGGCGCGTTCCAACATGGAGGGCTTGCACCCGTCGATGACGGCCAGGAGCAGGCGCTTCATGCGATCAGCGCAGGATGCGCAGCCCGGCGTACTTCTGCTCGCCGCGGCGGCGGCCGGTGATCAGCAAGGCGATCAGGAAGCCGACCGCCACGAGCGCCAACGGCGGGAAGAGGATGCTCGCGCCCGCGACGACGAGGCCCGCCGCCTCACCGTAGAACGGCAGCGCCGCGGCGGCCTGGCTGTCGCCGGCGGAGGCGAAGCGGGCCCGGACGCGGCCGAAGATCGCACGGGAGACGCTGCTCGCGAGGTAGGCGACGGCCGCACCGATGAGCAGCCCGTACCACCACGTGGCGTGCCGATCGTCGATCGAGGCCGCGCAGAGCAGCGCGCCGAGGCCGATCCCGATGCCGCTCAGCGCAGCCTCGCCGGCAGGCTTCTCCAGGTAGGGGCGCACGAAGACCGTCGCGACCAGCGCGAAGGCCAATAAGAGCAGCCACCACGGTGATTCCAGGAACGCGAACGGCGTCCCGTCGAAGTCGAGGCCGACGTCGGCAGACGCCAGACCGCCCGCCAGAAGGGCAGGCAAGAACGGACGCAACCCTGCCGCAGAGGCGAGACCTAGCCCTTGGAGGATGTCGAGAGCGAGCTTCATCGGTACCGTGCCCGGGGACCATGACAGACCGCAGGTCCGAAGGTCCCGACGGCGAAGGGAAGCCGAGCATGCCTCGCTCCCGCCGCCCCCAGCGCGCCGCCGCGCACGAGCTCGAGCGGTATACGGGTCTGTTCGCTTCGCGCACGCGCGGGATGAAATCTTCGGCGATGCGCGACCTGATGGCGATCACCGAGCGCCCCGAGGTCATCTCGCTGGCGGGCGGCCTGCCTGACACATCGACCTTCCCGCCCGAGAACTTCGCGGCGATCATGTCGCGCGTCGCGGCGACCTCGACGGCGGCCGCGCTGCAGTACGGGCCGACCGAGGGCCTGGCGATCACCAAGGACGCGATCCGCCACGTCATGGCCGCCGAGGGCGCCGACGTCGACCCCGAGGACATCCTCGTCACGACCGGCGGCCAGCAGGTCATCGACCTGGTCTGCAAGACGCTGATCGATCCGGGCGACGTCATCGTCGCCGAGGCGCCGACCTACCCGGGCGCGATTCCGTCGTTCTGCTCCTACCAGGCCGACGTCGTGCAGATCGAGATGGATCGCGACGGCATGCCGATCGACGTGCTCGAGGAGACGCTCGACCGCCTCGAGGCCGAGGGCCGCCGCCCGAAGTTCATCTACACCATCCCGAACTTCCAGAACCCGGGCGGCGTGACGATGTCGCTGCCGCGGCGCAAGCGGCTGGTCGAGGTCGCGGCCGAGCGCGAGTTGTTGGTGTTGGAGGACAACCCCTATGGGTTGCTCCGCTACGAAGGTGAGCCGTTGCCCACGCTGCTGCAGCTCAGCGGCGGCGACTTCATCATTTACTTGGGGACCTTCTCCAAGATTCTGTCAGCGGGGTTGCGCCTCGGCTGGGCCGTCGCGCCCGCGCCGGTGCTGCAGAAGATGAACATGGGCAAGCAGGGCGCCGACCTGTGCACCTCGTCGTTGACCCAGCACTTCGTCAGCCAGTACTTCCGCGAGGGCCAGTGGGAGCCCTACCTGGAGTCCTTGAAGCGGCTGTACCGCGGCCGGCGCGACACGCTGCTCGGCGCGCTGGCCGAGCACTTCCCGGCCGAGGCGACCTGGACGCAGCCCGAGGGCGGCCTGTTCGTCTGGGCGACGCTGCCCGACGAGATCGACACCACCGACCTGCTCGCCCGCGCGCTGCAGCGCAACGTCGCGTTCGTGCCGGGGCGCGGTGCCTACCTCGACGGCCGCGGCGGCTCGTCGATGCGTCTGAACTTCTCCGGCGTCGGCGACGCCGACATCCGTGAGGGTGTCCGGCGCATCGGCGAGGTCGTCACTGAGCAGCTGGAGCTCTTCGGCGCGCTGACGGGGTCGCGACCCGCGCCGTCGGTGGCTGAGGCGCCCGCCGCAGCCGACCCGGAGCTTGCCGACGTGCTGCAGCTGCCGCGCCCGCAGGACCAACCGGGCGCCCGTCGCTCGGACCGCCGGCCATGAGCCGCGTCGCGGTATTGAAAGGCGGTCGCTCGCTGGAACGCGAGGTCTCGCTGCGCTCCGGCGCCCGGGTCGAGGATGCGCTCAAACGCCTCGGCCACGAGTCCCACGGCATCGACGTCGACCACGACCTCGTCCGCCGCCTGCGCGAACTGGCGCCCGACGTCTGCTTCCTGGCCCTGCACGGCCGCGACGGCGAGGACGGCACGGTCCAGGAGCTGCTGGAGATCCTCGGCCTGCCCTACACCGGCTCTGGCGTCTCGGCGTGCATCCGCTGCTCCGACAAGGTCCTGGCTAAGCACCACATGGTTGACGCGGGCATGCCGACGCCGGATTTCGTCGCGTTCACCGAGACGGCGTTCAAGCAGCTGGGCGCGGCCGAAGCCCTGGGCGAGATCGCCGAGCGGATCGGCTTCCCGATGGTCGTCAAGCCCGCCGACCAGGGCAGCGCCTTGGGGTTGCGCATCGCCCGCGACACTGCCGCGGTCCCGGGCGCGCTGGTCGCCGCGTTCTCCTACTCCAACAAGGTCCTGCTGGAGCGTCACATCGCAGGACGCGACCTCGCGGTCTCGGTGCTCGACGGCGTCGCACTGCCGATCGTCGAGGCCGTCCCCGAAGGCGGCGTCTACGACTTCGACGCGCGCTATGAGATCGGCCGCTCGACCTTCGTCTGCCCGGCCGACCTGCCCGCCGACGTGACAGCGGCCGCTCAGGAGCTCGCCGTCGCGGTCCACGAGCTGCTCGGCTGCCGCGACGTCTCGCGCGTCGACCTGCTCTGCGACGCCGACGGCGGCCTGCACGTGCTGGAGGCCAACGTCATCCCCGGCTTGACCGAGACGAGCCTGCTCCCCCAGGCCGCCGACGCCGCGGGCATCGCGTTCGATGACCTGATCGCGCAGCTGGTCGCCCGGGCCGTGGCCCGCAGCGTCCGCACGCGGACCTAGCTGTCGCCGGCGAAGTCCTCGGGACTTACTTGGTCGAGGAAGTCCTTGAAGCGGTCGACGACCTCTTCGGTGTCCTCGACCTCGTGTTCGAACTCGATCGCGGACTCCGCGATGACCTCTTCGGCGGCGAAGATCGGGGCGCCGGAGCGCACGGCGATGGCCAGCGCGTCCGAGGGCCGCGAGTCGATCTCGACGTCGCGGCCGGCGACCTGCAGCGTAATCGAGGCGAAGAACGTGTTGTCGCGCAGCTCGGTGACCGAGACCTGCGTGCACTTGACTTCGAGCTCACCCAGCATGTCGCAGAGGAGGTCATGGGTCATCGGTCGAGGCGTCGTCGCGCCCTGCAGCTTCATGAGGATCGCCGCAGCCTCTGGATGCCCGATCCAGATGGGCAGGAACTTATTGCTGTCGACCGTCTTCAACAGGACGATCGGCTGCTTGCCGACCATGTCAAAGCTGACGCCATAGATGACCATTTCCTGCACGAGAAGAGCTCCTCGGTGGTGTCTGGCCAGTATAGGCGCGGCCAGGCCAGCCCAGATCGCCGCGAGGCGCGCGGGCATCGGCCCGCCGGCGCGTTCTGTACCGCCCGACGCACGCAAGCCGCTTACTGCTGTTGACCAGTGGGAACGAGCGAGTTAGGCTGGGCCTGAGAGCTACCCGGAGGAGGGGAGCGATGGCTTGGCGGTTGAACTCGCACACGCGTGCCTCGCGGACGTTCCCGCGTTGGCCGTTTGCGGTCATCTGGTCAGTCGGCGCGCTGCTCGGGCTCGCCGCCTTGGGCGGTCTGGCCTACCTCGTCGGGCACGGACGACCGTTCGGCCTGCCGACCGTGCTGGAGAACCTTGCCGCGACAGCGATCAAGGCCGGCCCGGCGCTGGTGATCACGCTGCTCGCCGCCACCGCCATCACCTGGTGCATCCGACGCATCACCTTCGAATGGCTCGCCTGGCGCCCCGGGGCGATCCGCGTCAACCCCTTCTCCACGGGCACCACGCTCGAGGACACCGCGCCGAGTCGGGGCCCGGACGTCGATGCGCTGGGCCTCACGTTTCGCCGGCGGCTAGCCGAGCTTCGGCTCTCAGCGCCAACAAGCCTTCCGGGCGCCGTGCCTCAGACCGACTTCCTCGACGTCCTGGGCGGCAGCGGCATCGACGCCCGCAACGTGTTCGGGAGCCTGATCCACCTCCTGCGCGCCGCGGTGCCGACCCACGCTTACGAGATCGGCGGCGTGCTCCACGCCGGCAGCGGCACACAGCACTGCGGCGTCACCGTGCAGGTCACCTGCTTGCCCAATCGCGCCCGCCCACCGACCACCGTCTGGGCCACCACGTGGGACGAGGCGGTCCGGCGCGCTGCCGACGCGGCCACCTCGGCGCTGCTGCCGAGCACGCGGCTCTGTCGTGACCAATGGTCCTCGTGGCGACGGTTCACCATGCCGATCGGCCTGCTGCACGCCTACGAGCAGGGCGCGGCCTTCGAGCAGGCGCGCCGTTACGACGAGGCGCTGCACGCCTACTACGAGGCGCTGCGCCTCGATCCCATGAACCTGCAGATCCGTCTCCAGGCCGGCAAGCTCCAGGAGAAGCTCGGCCTCTACCTCGACGCCTACGCCACCTACATGGGCATCCTGACGGTGACGACGTCTGATGAGCGCATGCGCCCGTGGTGGCTGTACCGCCGCGCCGCGCAGCGCCAGCGCGACCACGCGATGCTCGTCGCCCGCTACCGGCGCATCGTGCTGCTGGGCAGCGCTGAGTTCGCCGAGCAGTGGCAACGGCGCGCGGCGGTGCCGGCCAAGCCGACCCGCCGCGACCAGAGCCGCACCGCGCTACGCCGAGGCCTCGACAAGGACCTGCGGCGCGAGCTCCTCGACGTCGACAAGCGCCATCGGCCCTCCACGCCGCGCGGCACGCCGGGCCCGAACGCGTGGTCGCGCTCGTTCGCACGCAGGCGGCGGCTGGGATGCCTGAAGGTTCCCGTGCTCCTCGAAGGCGGCCACGAAGCCGAGGCCCCTGAACGCACCCGCTACCTCGAGCTGCGCGAGCTGCTCGCCCTCGCCGCACTGGACGCTGCCGGCGCGGTGCAGCGCCGCGCCCGCTTTGATCGGCGCGCGTTGCTGGACGCGCCGTCGGTGAAGCTGACGCAGCTCGCGATCCAGGAGCGGCTGCGATGGGTCCGCCGCCAGCTGGGCTCGAAGACCACCGTGTGGCCACCGAAGGTCGCGCGACTCACCACCACGATCAGCCGCATCGAGGGTCTGACCCCCTTCCGCACCTGGCACGAGCACTACAACGCCGCCTGCGCGTTCGCCGTGCCGCTGCTGGACAGCACGCTCGAGGTCGACCAGCGCGACGAGCTCGCCGAGGCGGCCGTCGCCCGGCTTGAGCAGGCCACGACCTGCGCTGACAGCGCCTTCATCGCGACGCGGCGCGACTGGCTCGTCGGGGAGGATCCCGACTTCAACGGCCTGCGCACGCACCGGGCCTTCAAGCGCTTCGAGGCCATGTACTTCCCGGCCGCCACCCCGACCCCGCCACGTCCCAGCGGCGTCCAGCGACTGGAGAGCTCCCGTCACGTTCAGGCGCTCCTGCTGGAGACGGCCAGTCGCTGGCAGGCGGTCTGGCGTGCCCGCGGCCGCCAGCTCGACCGGCGCCCGGACGTCTTCGACGTGCTGTGCTGGTGGAAGGACGAGCACCGGGCCTGGCAGCTCGTGCGTGACGTCGCAATCGACTACCGCCACTGGGAGACCAGGCTCCGGCTCGTCGACGAGATGGCCGCCTGGAGCAGCCGCTACCGCTTCCCGCCGCTGGCCGTCCCGTCCCCGCGCTACGAGGAGCATCCCGTGCTCCTTCCCGTCGCTCACGCGCCTGCACTCAAGTCGCAGCAGCGCGCAGAGGCGCTGAATGCCGAATGCGGCCGCTCCATCGAGCGCGCCGACACACGGTTGGGCAACCTGGCCACCGTCCTGTCGGATGCTCCTCTGCGGACCGGCGCGCCGGTGGTGCTCGAGGACATCGAGCGCTGGCAGTCTCGCCTCCAGCAGATCGGCCTCACCGGAGAGGAGCCGCGGCGTTATTTCCTCGCGCAGCTCTGCGACTGCCACGCTGGACTGTGGCAACTCCTGCAGGCGTGGCTGGATGAAGGCGACGATCACGACCCCATCGCCCATGGCACCGCGCCCAGCCCTGCCCGAGACTTTCAGGACCAGGTCGAGTGGGCACATCGTCTCTGGTGCACCGCGTACAACTGGTGGCGACCCGGGGACGTTGTGCTCGCGCTGACCCGGCGCAACGGTCGACGCGGCAGCGTGCCGCCAACGCTCGTCCTACGCTGGCAGGCAATGGACTGGTGGCGCGACCGCGGAATGGTCGGTCCGCCGAGCGGCTGAGCACCCACACCCTGGAGGGCGCTCCGAAACGACGAAGGCCCGGAATACGGCCCTCCCACCAACCTTGTGATGGGCGATCCAGGATTCGAACCTGGGACCTCTTCCTTATCAGAGAAGCGCTCTAACCGACTGAGCTAATCGCCCGCTGCGGGGCGAAAGTGTAGCGCGGGCTCAGGCCCCGGCGCGGACTCGCGCCGCCAGCGCGAGGGCGTCGTCGAGCGAGTCCAGCGCCAGCTCGATCTTGTAGCCGGTGCCGCGTGGGCGGACCTTGACCTCGGTGCCCAGCGCGACGCCGATCGCATCGGCGATCTCCGCCGCGGCGGCCGCCTGGTCGGGGTGGATGGCCGTCTTGCCGGCACGAACGCCGGGGTCTCGGTCCGCGGCGGCGTTCGCCTCGCGTGCCCGCTCCTCGGTCACCCGCACCGACCAGCCGCCCTCGGCGGCCGTGGCGGCCAGGCGCTTGCGGTCAAGCTGGTCCTCGGCGAGCAGCAGCGCGCGGCCGTGGCCCTCGGTGAGCGTGCCGGCTTCGATCAGCCCCAGCGCCTCATCAGGCAGATCGAGGATGCGCAGCAGGTTGGAGATCGCCACCCGGCTGCGCCCGACGCGCTTGCCGACCGCCTCGCGCGTGAGCCCCAACTCCTCGACGAGGCCGGCGACCGCACGGGCCTCCTCGACGGGGTTGAGGTCCTCGCGAGCCATGTTCTCGACCAGCGCGACTTCGAGCGTCGTGGCGTCATCGCGGTCCTGGACCAGCGCCGGGACGTGCTCGAGGCCCGCAAGCTTGGCGGCGCGCCAGCGGCGCTCGCCGGCAACCAGTTCGAAGGTCCCGCCCGCGCGCGGGCGCACGAGGACCGGCTGGATGACGCCGCGTTCAGCGACCGACTCGGCCAGGGCCTGCAGCGACTCCTGGTCGAACTGCCGGCGCGGCTGGTCCTTCTTGGGCTTGATGAGATCGACGGCCAGGTCGCGCAGCTCCGCGGCGCCGTCGGCGCCGTCCTCGGCCGGCGCCGAGACCGAGAGGATTGCGGCCAGACCCCGGCCCATGCCGCGCTCAGCCACGGGCCGCGACCTCCTTGGCCAACTCGAAGTACGCGTCGGACCCCACGCAGTGCGGATCATGGTGGATCACCGGACGCCCGTAGCTGGGCGCCTCGCCGATACGGACGTTGCGCGGGATGACGGTGTCGAAGACCAGCTCGGGGAAGTGCTCGCGGACCTCGCGCTCGACATCGCGGGCCAAGCGCGTGCGCCCGTCGTGCATCGTCAGCAGCATGCCGGCGACGGTCAGGCGCGGGTTGAGCTCACGCTGGATCAGCGCGAGCGTGTCGAGCAAGCCGGCGAGGCCCTCCAGCGCGAAGTACTCGGTCTGGACCGGGACGATCACGCGGTCGGCGGCGACCAGCGCGTTGACCGTCAGCGGGCCGAGCGATGGCGGGCAGTCCAGCAGGATGAAGGCGAAGCGCTCGCGCAGCGGCTCCAGCGCCTCGCGCAGGCGCTGCTCGGAGCCGGCCTGGCGCGGCAGTTCGACGTTGGCGCCCGCGAGGTCCGGCGAGGAGGGCAGGACGAAGAGGCGCTCGATCGCGGTCGGCTGCAGCGCGTCGGCCGCGGTCGCCTCACCCGCGAGGACGTCGTAGACGTTGGGCAGCGAGTCCTTGGGGACACCGAGCCCCACCGTGGCGTTGGCCTGCGGGTCGATGTCGACCAGCAGCGTGTCGTAGCCGGCCTCGGCGATGCACGCCGCAACGTTGACGGCGGTGGTCGTTTTGCCGACGCCGCCCTTCTGGTTCGCGATCGCGTACACGGTGCCCATTCGGGGCTCACGGTAGCGGCGCAGGCGGTCGGACGGCGGCTTGGATTCGCCGCCGAACCAAGACTCTCAGGCTGCAGCAGAGCCTTGAAGTGGCCGTTTGCGGGCCATTCCCTCTCGGCGAGGGAACTCAGACGGCGTCTCTCGAACCTTCAGGTAGACGTAGAGGTGCCGTGCTTCTGCGCCGTGGATCGACGTCTCGACGGGAATCGGGTCACCTTCGGCCGGCTCAAGGCCGACGATCTCCGCAGCAACAACTCCATCAGCCTCGGCGGACGGATCCCGCCTGCCCTTCCAGGCGACCAGCGAGCCTCCCTCGACCAGCAGCGGCGCTGCGTACTCGACCACGACGTTGAGCGGGGCGAGCGCGCGGGCCGTCACGATCTCTTGGCTGCCGATCCCGTCCCACCACGCCTCGGCGCGCGCATTGACGACCTCGACGTTGCGTAGCCCTACGACATCGGCGGTGCGCCGCAGGAAGTTGCACTTCTTGCCGACGCTCTCGACCAAGGTGACGCGGGTCTCCGGCAACGCCGCTGCGAGCGCAAGGCCCGGGAAGCCGCCTCCGCTCCCCAGGTCGGCGATGGTGGACGCCTCGCGGAGGGCCGGAATGGCCAAGCCGGCCAGTGAATCGGCGACGTGGAGGTCGACCCCTCGTTCGGGATCGCGCACGGTCGTGATCGACGTCGGCTCGGCCTGGACGAGGTCCAGGATTGTGCGCAACTGCGCGGGCACACCAGCCGGAAGCTCCCAGAGCTCGGCCAACTCAGACAGTCGGTTCTCAACACAAAGCACGGCCCGCAGCCTAGAGGGCCGGCGCGACGGTCGGCACCGTTTCATGTGAAACGCCCGGGCCAAGCGTTCCACGTGAAACGCAAAACACAGGTGGGTGGGACCGGTTCAGCTAGGTCGGCCCCGGGCGTTTCATGTGAAACGGTCCTGGTGGAACGGCTGCTACGCCAACATCGGCGTGACGACGAGATGGCGCTCCGGCTCGTCGCCCTCGCTGTGGGTGTCCACGCCGCCGCGTTCGCGGAGGTACTCGTGGACGTGCTTGCGCTCGCTGGCCGTCATGGCGTCCAGCGCCACCGGGCGACTGAACTTCTCGCAGTCGATGGCCGCCTGGTCGGCCTGCTTCTCAAGCGCCTCGCGGCGGCGGGCGCGATAGCCCTCGGCATCGACGACGATGCGGCGCCGCTCGATCTCCGGGTCCGCCAGCAGGATCCGCTGCGCAAGATGCTGGACGGCATCGATCGTCTGACCGTGACGGCCGATGAAGATCCCGAGCTCCTCGCCGTGCAACGTGCCGACGAGCGCCTCGTCGTTGCCGTCGATCTCCACCGTCGCCTCGAGGCCAAGGCCCTGGACGATGTGCTCGAGGAAATCGCGGAAGATCTCTTCCTGACTGCGCTCAGCCATCGTCTATCGCCTCCGTCCCGAACGCTTGCGCTTGCGCTGCCGCGGGGGTGGCGGCGGCGCCTTGGTGACCCGCGACTCTTCCTTGGCGGCGCTGGATCCGTTGCCGCTGCTGGCGCCCCCGCCCGCAGCCGCATTGGCGAACCGGGCAAACAGCCCGCCTCCGCCGGCAGCGGCGGGCTCTGCCACCGCGCCGCCACCTCCGCCCTCGCTCGGTAACGGGGGTGGCTCTGGAGCGTTGCGCCCGATGATCCGGCGCAGGAACTGCTGCTGCCCGATCGTCCAGATGTTCGTCGTGATCCAGTACATGATCAGACCCGCGGGGAAGCGGAAGACGAACCCGACGAACAGGAACGGCAGGACCAGCATGATGATCTTCTGGTTCTGATCCGCGGTCGCGGTCATCATCAGCAGGCTGGAGACCAGCTGCGACCCGACGTACAGCACCAGCAGCGCGATCAGGACCCCGCCCGTCGCCTTGTCGGTGATGTCGTGGATGAACCAGAACTGCGACGCCTCGGTCGAGCCACACGGCTTCGGGACCTTGACCGCCGCCGTGTTGATGTCCGGGCAGATGTCGTAGCGCAAGTCCTTGCGCAGCATGTAGAAGAGCGACAGGAAGACCGGCAGCTGGGCAACGAGCGGCAGGCAGGAGGCGAAGGGATTGACCTTGTGCTCCTGGTAGAACTTCATCGTCTCCTGCTGGAGACGCTGCTTGTCGTCCTTGTACTTGGCCTGCAGCTCCTTGAGGTGCGGCGCGATCCGCTGCAGCGCCTGCATGGAGCGGAACTGCTTGACCGCCAGCGGCAGCAGCGCGGCCCGGACGACGATCGTCAGCAGGATGATCGACAGACCCCAGCTGGCGCCGACGCTGTCGTGGAAGAACTTGAGGATCGACTCGAAGACGTCGACCAGCGGCTGCAGGATGTTCGCGGTGATGGGGACCATAGGCTCAGGCGTGCGGTGATTCGGACCCGCCCACCCCGGGAGAGGAGGGCGGCAGACGGAAGAGGCGCTGCTCCTCGACCGGGTCGTAACCGCCGTGACTCCAAGGGTTGCAGCGCAGCAGCCGCCAGCCGGCCAGGACCAGGCCTCGGAGTATGCCGAAGCGGCCGATCGCCTGCGCGGCGTAGGCCGAGCAGGTCGGCTCGTACTTGCAGCGCCGCGGGAAGAGCGGCGAGATCACGCGCTGGTAGGCGATGATCGGCGCCACCGCCACGCGGCGCAACAAGGACGGCTCATCGCTCACGACGCGGGGGCGGCGGGCTTCTCGCCGGCCGACCGGCCGATCAGCTCGCCCAGCGCGGCGCGGACGCCCTCGAGGCCCTCGCGCTCGGCCAGCTCGCGCACCTCGGGACGTGCGACGACGACGGCATCGCTGTCGGGCGCCAGGCGCTGGCCCTCGATGGCGAACGCCTCACGCAACAGGCGCTTGACGCGGTTGCGATCGACGGCGCCGCCGACCTTGCGCGACACCGAGAGACCGAGCCGCGGCCCGGCGGAGAGCTCCTGCGGCGCCGCCGAGGCCGCGCCGCGCGGGAACACGTAGAGGACGAGGTGCCGGTTCCCGATGGACCGGCCCTGGCGGTAGACGCGCTCGAACTCGGCGCTGCGGGACAGCCGACCCTTCTTGGGTCGCTTAAGGCTGCCGCCGGCGCGCGAGGGCGCGTCCACGGTCAGACGGTCAGCCGCTTGCGGCCCTTGTCGCGGCGGCGCTTGAGCACGACGCGACCGGCCTTGGTGGCCATACGGTTGCGAAAGCCGTGCGCGCGGGCGCGCTTGCGTCGCTTGGGCTGATAGGTGCGCTTCATGAAGTTTCGTGCTCCGTCGGGGAGGTCGTACGACCGGCGGGCCAGTGTATCGGACACCCGGGCGCGCGCCTGTCCACACCATCCTCCCCACGTGCTAACACCGATCCACAGCCGCAGCGAACGGCACCGGATCGGGATTTTGACGGCATTTGCGACGTCCCACGCGCGGGCCCGCAGACGGCGCGCGACGGCCCGAAGTCACCTGCTACGTTTCGACCCCCGCCGGTGAGACTGCTCCCTCTGGAAGCTCCGCCGACGGCTCCTCGCCCAGCCTCGCCAGTCTGCTTCTCAAGGAGCTGCTCCTCCCTGCCGTGACGCCGGACCTCGCCCCCATCTGGACCCGCCTGCAGGCGGAGGTGCGACGCCGGGTGCCGGAGTCGGCGTATGACATCTGGCTCGCGCCGCTGCGCTGGGGCGGCATCGACGGCGATCGCATCGTGCTGCTCGCCCCCTCCGAGGTCCGAGCATGGGTCCAGCAGCGCTACGCGGCGATCCTCGAGGAGGCGGCCCGGACCACCCTCGGCGACGGCAGCGTCGCCCGCGTGGAGTTGCGCGACGACGACGGAACACCCACACCGGCGTCCGGCGTCCGGCCCACCGCGCAGGCCGTCTCGGTCGAAGACCCGCGCACCGCGCTCTTCGACGACACCGAGACCTCGCGTCTGAACCCGAAGTTCACGTTCGAGCAGTTCGTCATCGGCGACGCCAACCGCTTCGCCCACGCCGCGGCGCTGGCGGTCGCCGAGCTGCCCGGCCAGGCCTACAACCCGCTCTTCATCGTCGGCCCTCCCGGCGTCGGCAAGACCCACCTGTTGCACAGCATCGGCAACTACGTGCGCACCTACGGCGGCGGGCTGACCGTCCGCTACACCACGGTCGAGCGCTTTACCAACGAGTTCCTCGAGGCGCTGAAGGCCCGCGACGTTGACGCCTTCAAGCACCGCTACCGCCGCAACGACGTCCTGTTGATCGACGACGTGCAGTTCCTTGAGCGCAAGGTCAAGACCGAGGAAGAGTTCTTTCACACCTTCAACGCGCTGCATGAGACGGGCAGCCAGCTGGTGCTGACCTCCGACCGCCCGCCGCGCGACATGGCCAAGCTCGAGGACCGCCTGCGCCAGCGCTTTGAGTCCGGCCTGCTGGTCGACATCCGCGAGCCCGACATCGCCACCCGACTGACGGTGCTGCGCAAGCGCGCCCATCACGATGGGATCGACGTGGGCGACGACGGTGTCCTCGAGCTCATCGCCGAGCGCGTCACCGACAACCTGCGCAGCCTCGAGGCGGCGCTGATCCGCGTCGTCGCCTACGCGTCGCTGACCGACGCGCCGATCGACCACGCGCTGGCCGATGAGGTGCTCACCCAGCTCTACGGCCGGAGCTCGGCGGGTCGGGCCGCCGGCCCTCCCAGCGTGCAGCGCATCCAGGACGTCGTCGCCGAGGTCTTCGGCCTCACGCGCGACGAGCTCCTCTCGCCCACCCGCACCGCCCGTGTCGCCTGGCCGCGGCAGGTCGCCATGTACCTCGCACGCGAGCACACGCATGAGACGCTGCCGGCCATCGGCGCGCACTTCGGTGGCCGCGATCACTCCACCGTCCTGCACGCCTGTAAACGTGCCGCAAGTCGCATCGGGACCGACCCCGATGCCTACGATGCGGTCGCCACGATCACCGCACGCCTGACCGACGCTGGTGGCGGGACGACGGTTTGACCGGCGCTGTTGACAGACTCGGTGGGCTCTTGTGCGCGAACACCCCGCATCCTCCGGTCATCTCAGCGGCTGTCCACACATCAACAGCCCCTATGACTCCTGAATCTCTCTTGAGGTCTTCATCGTGAAGCTTTCGACCGCGAGCGCGGATCTGCTCGCTCAGCTGCAATCCGTCTCCCGCGTTGCCTCCACGCGCAGCGCCGTGCAAGCCCTCTCGGGTGTCCAACTCGCCGCCACCAGCACCGGCGTCGAGTTGCGCGCAACCGACATGGAGATCGCCCTCCGTGTGCCGCTTGCGGCAGAGGTGGCACGCGAGGGCACCGTGGTCCTCCCTGCCCGGCTGTTGCTCGACGTCGCTCGTTCGCTGCCCAAGGGCGCCGAACGCGTCGAGCTCGAGCTGCGGCCGGAGCAGCAAGACGTCGAGGTCATCGCCGGCTCGGCGAAGTTCCACCTGCGCACGCTGCGGGCCGAGGACTTCCCGCCGCTGCCGGGCGTTGGCGGCACCGATGCCGACGACACGGTCGTCGAGCTGCCCGCCCAGGCGTTCGTGGACACGATCGAGATGGTGTCCAAGTCGGCGTCGCGTGACGAGACGCGGCCGATCCTCACCGGCATCCTCGTGTCGGCGTCGGGGTCAGAGCTGCGGATGGTCGCCACCGACTCCTATCGCCTGAGCGTCAAGGAGACCGCGCTCGGCGTCGCGCTGGACCCGGGCTTCGAGGCCAACGTGCCGGCGCGGGCGCTGGACGAGCTGCGCTCGGTCGTGGGCACCACTGGCGCCGATCTGATCCGCATCGGCGTGCGCTCCAACCAGGTGGTCTTTGAGGTCGGCGGCGCCGTGCTGTCTTCGCGGCTGATCGACGGTCAGTTCCCCAACTACCGCCAGCTGATCCCTGACGGTTACGAGCACCAGCTGCGGATCAGCGGCGAGGAGCTCGGCGACGTCGTCAAGCGCATCAGCCTGATGGCGCAGAAGAACGCGCCGCTGCGGCTGAGCTTCAGCGAAGGCGAGCTGACCGTCTCGGCCCAGACGCCGGACGTCGGCGAGGCCTCGGAGCCGGTGCCGGTGCCGTTCGCCGGCGAGCCGTTTGAGATCGGCTTCAACCCGGAGTTCCTGCGCGACGGCCTGGACAGCGTCGGCTCAGACGACCTGATCCTCAAGCTCATCAGCCCCCTGCGGCCCGGCCTGATCGAGGGTGCCGACGAGAGCGGCTTCCTCTACCTGATCATGCCGATCCGCCTGAACGTCTAACCCGGGCCCTACCCGCCCCGCGCCATGCGCGTCGACCGACTTCGTCTCCGCGACTTCCGGACCTACGCGACGGTCGACGTCGCGGTCGGTCCGGGGCTGACGGTCCTGCACGGCCCCAACGGCGCCGGCAAGACGAACCTGCTCGAGGCGCTGTACTTCGGCTGCACGGCGCGCTCGTGCCGGACGGCCAACGAGCGCGACATGGTGCGCTTCGACGCTCCGGCCGCACGTGTCGAAGTTGACACGTCAGATCGGGATGGTGCGCACACGCTCAGCGTCGGGTTCCAGCCGGGTGAGCCGAAGCGGATCAAGGTCGACGGCGCGCCGGTGGAGCGGCTGACCGACAGCCCAGCGCGCCCGCTGGTCAGCGTCTTCCTGCCCGATCGGCTGGAGCTGGTCAAGGGCGCACCGTCGCTACGCCGGGCCCATCTCGATCAGCTCGTCGCCGCGCTGTGGCCGGCCCGGGCGGGCAACCGGGCGCAGTACTCGCGGGCGATGGCGCAGCGCAACGCGCTGCTGGCCCGGGTCCGCGCCGGTCGGGTCGGCGAGGCCTCGCTCGATGCCTGGGACGCGGAGCTGGCGCGGTGGGGCATCGCGCTGCGTGACGATCGCGCCGCCGCGGTGGCTCGCGTGGCCGAGAGCTTCCCGCAGCTGGCGACCGAGCTCGGCCTCGCCGGCGCTGCCGAGGTCCGCTACCGCCCGCGGACGAAGGCCGTCGAGCCGACCGAGCTTGCCGCGGAGCTGCTGGAGCGTCGCTCCTCCGATGTCGAGCGTGGCTTCACCCAGCATGGTCCGCACCGCGACGAGCTGCTGCTGCTGCGCGATGGCCGCGAGCTGAAGTCCTTCGGCTCCCAGGGCGAGCAGCGGCTGGCGCTGCTGGCGCTGTTGCTGGCCGAGCGGGCGGTGCTGACCGAAGAGCGTGGGGCTCCCCCGCTGATGTTGCTCGATGACGTCATGAGCGAGCTCGACGCCGATCGCCGCGGGATGCTCGTCGCGCGGTTGGATGATGGCGGCCAGGCCGTCGTGACGACCACCGACCTCGGCCACGTCCCGGGCGCCCAGGCGCCGGCGGTCGTGCGGTTGAAGGTCTCGCCGGGAACGGTCCTGCAGGATGCCGCGGCGGCGGCCGCGGCCGCGTGATGCGCCGGCGCGCGCCACGGCCACTGTCGTCGGCGATCGCCGGTCTCGCCGACCAGCTCGCGCCCAAGACGGTCCTCGGCGAGGTGCAGCGCGTGTGGCCCGACGTGGTCGGCGCAGCGGTGGTCAAGGAGGCCACGCCGACCACAGAGCGTGGTGGAACATTGACGATTTCCTGCCGTTCTTCGGTGTGGGCGCAAGAGCTCGATCTGATGGCGCCGGAGCTCGTCGCGCGACTCAACGCGCAGCTTGGTGAGGGGCGCATAACAGCGCTGCGTTGCGTGGCGTCTCCGCCGCGTGCGTGGGCCGGGCGAGAGCCGTAACACTTTTGTGCGCATTTGCAGGTATTTTGTGACGCTCTGAGCGGGCGTTCTACGGGGTTGCTGTGCTATCCTGTGGATAACTTCTTTTCACGCCCCGGTCGGGCTCGACCGAGCCCGGGACTGGGGCGTTCTGCGTCAGGAACGCAGCACTCTTATGGCGAACGAGAACGGCAAGCAGAAGAATGCGCGCCAGGGCTCGGCCGCCTACGACGCCCAGGACATCACCGTCCTCGAGGGCCTCGAGGCGGTCCGCAAGCGTCCGGGCATGTACATCGGGTCGACGGGTATCCGCGGCCTCCATCATCTGGTCTACGAAGCGGTGGACAACTCGGTCGACGAGGCGCTCGCCGGCTTCGGTGGGCTGGTCGAGGTCACGATCCACCCCGACAACAGCGTCACCGTGCGAGACGAAGGCCGCGGCATTCCGGTCGGCATCGTGGAGAAGGAGGGGCGCCCGGCCGTCGAGGTCGTGCTGACCGTCCTGCACGCCGGCGGCAAGTTCGGCGATGGTGGCGGCTACAAGGTGTCCGGCGGCCTGCACGGCGTCGGCATCTCGGTCGTCAACGCGCTGTCGGAGACCTTGCGTGTCGACGTAGCCGTCGAGGGCCACCTCCACCACCAGGAGTTCGACCGCGGCATTCCGCGCTACGACCTGGTCAAGGGCGACAAGATGGCCAAGGGGCAGAGCACCGGCACCTCGGTCACTTGGCTGCCCGACGCCGACATCTTCGAGACGATCGAGCACGACTTCAACGTGCTTGAGCAGCGTCTGCGCGAGACCGCCTACCTGACGCGCGGCCTGCGCATCACGTTGACCGACGAGCGCGCCGGCGGCCAGCGGGCCGAGTTTCACTTCGAGGGCGGCATCGAGGACTTCGTCACCTACCTCAACGAGAACAAGGACCCGCTCGGCAAGAAGGTCATCTTCTTCGAAGGCGAGTCCGACGAGGGCTACGTCGAAATCGCCATGCAGTGGAACGGCTCCTACCAGGAGTCGGTGTTCTCGTTTGCCAACAACATCAACACGCACGAGGGCGGCTCGCACCTCTCGGGCTTCCGCTCGGCATTGACGCGCACGGTCAACCGCTACGCGCGGGAGAAGGGCGAGCTCAAGGAGAAGGACGACAACCTTTCCGGCGAGGACGTGCGCGAGGGGCTCACCGCGGTCATCTCCGCCAAGCTCGCCGACCCGCAGTTCGAGGGCCAGACGAAGACCAAGCTCGGCAACCCGGGCATGGAAGGCTTCGTCGCCAACGTCGTCAACTCCAAGCTCGCGGAGTTCCTGGAGGAGAACCCGGGGGAGGCCCGGGCGATCATCCGCAAGGCCGTGCAGGCTGCGCAAGCCCGCTCCGCCGCCCGCAAGGCGCGCGACCTGACGCGTCGCAAGAGCGCGCTGGAGAACTCACCGCTGCCGGGCAAGCTCGCCGACTGCTCGGTCAAGGACCCGTCCTTGGCCGAGATCTTCATCGTCGAGGGCAACTCCGCGGGCGGTTCGGCCAAGCAGGGGCGCGATCGCCACACGCAGGCCGTCCTCCCGCTGCGCGGCAAGATCCTCAACGTGGAGAAGGCGCGCATCGACCGTGTGCTCAAGAACACCGAGGTCCAGGCGCTGATCACGGCGCTGGGCACCGGCATCCGCGACGAGTTCGACATCGAGAAGGCGCGCTACCACAAGGTGGTGTTGATGACCGATGCGGACGTCGACGGTGCGCACATCCGCACGCTGGTGCTGACGCTGCTCTTCCGCGAGATGCCGGAGCTGATCGAGGCGGGCTTCGTCTACATCGCCAAGCCGCCGCTCTACAAGGTCAAGCAGGGCAAGAGCGAGCGGTATCTGGAGAAGGACTCCCAGCTGGAGGAGCTGCTGCTCTCCGACAAGCTGGAGAAGATCCGCGTGCACGATCGCACCGGCGCCGAGTTCAAGCTGACCGAGGCGCGCTGGCAGCGCTACACCCGACTGCTCAAGCAGTTCGAGGGCTGGGGCAGCTCGCTGCGCGCCGAGCACGGCCACGAGGCGGTCCGCTTCCTCGGTGAGGCGGGCCTGCTCGACGACCAGTCGGCTGACCTCCCATCGGCGCTGGCCTCGCTGGAGAAGAACGACGAGTCGCGACCCCACGAGACGCACATCGTCGAGACCACCGACGAGGTGCTGGTCGTCAAGGCCGTCGAGCGCAAGAGCGGCCTGGCCCAGACGCACCGCCTGGCCCGCGCCCTGTTTGACTCCAACGACTACCGCCAGTTCGTGAAGGTCAACGCGCAGCTGGTCGAGCTGGCCGGCGCACCGCCGTTTAGCGTTGCGCTGGGCGAGCGCTCCGACGAGGCTTACTCGTTCGAGACGCTGCGCACCGCGGTGCTCGAGGTCGCGCGCCGCGGCGTCCAGGTGTCGCGCTTCAAGGGCCTGGGGGAGATGAACCCCGACCAGCTTCGCGAGACCACGATGGACCCGACGACCCGGACGCTGCAGCAGGTCGGCATCGACGACGCCGCGGAGGCCGACCGCCTCTTCACCATGTTGATGGGCGACGTGGTCGAGCCCCGGCGCGAGTTCATCGAGCAGAACGCTCGGGCCGTCGTGAACCTCGACGTCTGATGCGCCGGACAACGGCGGAGCGCAACCGCAAGATCGAAGGAGATGAGGCCTGATGGCCACAGACGTGATTAGCGGCGGCAACATCGAGCCGCGCGCGCTCGAAGACGAGATGCGCAACGCGTATCTCGACTACGCCATGTCGGTCATCGTCGGGCGGGCGCTGCCCGACGTCCGCGACGGCCTCAAGCCCGTCCATCGCCGCGTGCTGTTCGCCATGAACGAGGCCGGTCTCGGCCCGACGCGGCCCTACGTCAAGTCGGCGCGCATCGTCGGTGACGTCATGGGCAACTACCACCCGCACGGCGACGCGTCGATCTACGACACGCTCGTGCGGCTGGCGCAGGACTTCTCGATGCGCCACATGCTCGTCGACGGCCAGGGCAACTTCGGCTCGATCGACGACGACGACGCGGCGGCCATGCGCTACACGGAGGCGCGGCTGACGCGCATCGCCATGGAGATGGTCCGTGACATCGACATGGACACCGTGGACTTCGTCCCCAACTACGACGGGTCCAAGCAGGAGCCGACGGTCTTGCCGTCGCGCTTCCCGAACCTGCTCGTCAACGGCGGCACGGGCATCGCCGTCGGCATGGCCACCAACATCCCGCCGCACAACCTCGAAGAGGTCATCAGCGCGACGGTCGCCTTCCTGGACAACCCGGCGATCTCGCTCGACGAGCTGTTGACCCACATCCAGGGCCCCGACTTCCCGACCGCCGGCATCATCATGGGCCGCTCGGGCATCCGTGACGCCTACGAGACGGGCCGCGGCAAGATCAAGGTCCGCGCCAAGGCCCACATCGAGGAGATCCACCAGGGCAAGGAGGCGTTGATCGTCACCGAGTTGCCCTACGCGGTCAAGAAGGGTGGCGACAACGGGCTCATCACCAAGATCGCCGAGCTCGTGCGCGAGAAGAAGATCCCTGAGATCTCCGATCTGCGCGACGAGACCGACCGCCGCGGCATGCGCCTGGTCATCGAGCTCAAGCGCGCGGTCAACCCCAAGGTGGTGTTGAACAAGCTCTACAAGCACACGCCGATGCAGTCGACGTTCGGCGTCAACATGGTGGCCTTGGTCGATGGCGTGCCGCGCACGCTCTCGCTGATCGAGGTGCTGCACGCCTACGTCGCGCACCAGCGCGAGGTCGTCGTGCGCCGGGCGAAGTTCGAGCTCTCGCAGAAGGAGGCGCGCGCGCATGTCCTCGAAGGACTGCTCATCGCGCTGGAGAACCTCGACGCCGTCATCGAGGTCATCCGCCGCTCGCCCAACCGCGAGGCCGCCCGCGAGGAGCTGGTCACCGCGTTCTCGCTGTCGCAGATCCAGGCGTCGGCCATTCTCGACCTGCGCCTCTCGCAGCTGACCGCGCTGGAGAGCGACGCGATCAAGCAGGAGCACGCCGACGTCACCGAGCGCATCCGCGAGCTGCGCGAGTTGCTCGGCGACGAGGCCAACGTGCGGGCGCTCATCAAGGAGGAGCTGCTGGAGATCTCCGAGCGCTTCACCGAGCCGCGCCGCACCGAGATCGCGCCGTCGGAGGACGAGCTCGACATCGAGGATCTCATCGCCGACCAGCAGATGGTCATCACGATGACCAAGTCGGGGTACATCAAGCGGGTGCCGCTGACGACCTACCGCCAGCAGCGTCGCGGCGGCGTGGGCATCACGGGCATGGACCTCAAGGACGGGGACTACATCGAGCACCTCTTCGTCTGCTCGACCCACGACTTCCTGCTGTTCTTCACCAACCGGGGCAAGGTCTACCGGTCCAAGGTGTATGAGTTGCCGGAGGGCGCGCGTCAGTCCAAGGGTCGTGCGCTGGTCAACATCCTGCCGTTGCGCGAGAACGAGCGGGTGCAGTCGGTGCTCTCGACGCGGGACTTCTCGGAGTCGCCCTACCTGGTCTTCGCCACGCGCAAGGGCGTCATCAAGAAGACCAAGTTCCAGGCCTACAACACGCCGATCAAGGCCGACGGCATCATCGCCATCAAGATCCGCGACGAGGACGAGCTGATCGCCGTGCGCCGCGTCGACGAGGGCGACGAGATCATGATGGTCTCCAAGGCGGGCCTCGCGGTGCGCTTCGAGGAGGGGCAGGCGCGGGACATGGGCCGCGACACCGGCGGCGTGCGGGGGATGGACGTGGGCGAGAAGGGCGAGGTCATCGCCATGGACGTCGCACGCGACGACATGGACATGCTCGTGGTCACCGACTCCGGCTTCGGCAAGCGCACGAAGATCGACCAGTACCGCAAGACGTCGCGCGGCGCCAAGGGCGTCCTGACGATCAAGCTGACCGAGGCCAAGGGAGGCCTCGCCGGCGCGCTCGTCGTCCGGCCCCACCAGGAGCTGGTGTTCATCTCCCAGAACGGGATGATCCAGCGCACCGGCGTCAAGGGCATCTCGCAGCAGGGCCGCTCGGCGACGGGCGTCCGGCTGATGAGCCCGCGCGACGGCGATCAGGTCAGCGCGATCGCGCTGATCGCGGAGTCCGAGGACGAGAGCGGCGAGCCCACGCTCGACGTCGAGGGCGAGGAGCTCAACGTGGCGCCGGAGCCCGGCGACCCGCCGCTGGACGTCGAGGGCGAGGATGCCGGCGATGACCTGGCATCCGAGGACGCCGCCGTCGAAGGCCCCGAGGACGACGAGTCCGACGACGAGGAGTAAGCCATTCGGACCACCTCCCGTCCGTCCGTTGACCGCGCCTAGCAGGTACTGCGCAAAGTTGTCGGACGGTGGTGCTACATTGCGCCTACCAGAGAAAGGAGGTGGTCCGAATATCTAGTTCTAGTACTTGCGGGACCCTGGAGGTGGCCGGCCGCTAGATCGGTCGGGCTGGAGTAACGATCCAGCGAATCCACGCCGGGCCACCCCCGTTTCGCGATGCCGGAAGTCGTCCCTCCGGCCGCTCAGAAAGGTCGCGGAGCGGGTTAGTCCAGTCCAGTGGTGTTCAAAGGGCGTCGCGGTTGCTTGCCGCGGCGTCCTTTGGCGTTAAGGGGCGGGTCGCGACGCGCGACTCAGGCCGCTTCGGGCAGCCACTGTCGCCACGCCGCCGGGATGGTGGGAGTGGCGACGTGGATGAAGACGTGCGGCTGGGGCATCGACGGCGTGCGCCGCGGGTGCATGCCGGCCTTGTCGGGCAGGTGGTCGGCCTTGCGTCGGTTGCACGGCGCGCAGGAGGCGACGATGTTCTCCCACGTGGAGGAGCCGCCCTTGGAGCGGGGGATCACGTGGTCGACGGTGAGGTTGGAGCGCGAGCCGCAGTACTGGCAGGTCCAGTTGTCGCGCGCGAAGACGGCGCGACGGGTGATCTTGCGCCGGTGAGTGTCGCGCGGGATCACGATGTAGGTCATCAGCCGGATGACCACCGGGCGCGACATCGAGGCGCGCTCGGAGCGCAGCTCCCACGTCGCGTGGTCGACGACCTCGGCCTTGGCCTTGAGCAGCAGGACGACGGCGCGGCGCACGGTGCAGACGTTGATCGGCTCGTATGACGCGTTCAGCACGAGCACCCGGCCACCTTCACGTCCACGTCGCCGGTGCTCGCCGGGCAACGTGGACCGCATCGTGTGTGGTGGTGTAGCGAGCTTGCTCATGGCGGCGTGTTCCAGCCGGAACCGTAGCATCCGCGGCAACGGAAATCGCCGGGTTCGAACCTGGGATCAGGGTAGCGCGCCGCGTTCAGGCTGCCGACGGATAGGAGCCGAGGACGCGCACGACCTCGCAGTGGACGTGGAGGCGCTCGATCGCCTCGGCCACCTGCGGGTCGTCTTCGTGGCCCTGAAGGTCGGCCAGGAAGAGGTAGTGCCCGAGCTGGCGCTTGAGCGGTCGCGACTCGATCCGCGTCAGGTTGATGCCGCGGGAGGCGATCTCCGACAGGCAGTCCACGAGCCATCCGGGCGTCGCGTCGCCAGCGCCGTGGAAGACGATCGAGGTCTTGAAGCCCGGCGCGACCGTGTCACCGCCGGCGTGCGCGGTGCCGAAGGGGTCTGACCCCGCCGGCGCGACCCAGAGGAAGCGCGTCTCGTTGCCGTGCTCGTCCTCGATGCCCTCCGCAAGGATCCGGCAGCCGTAGAGCCCGGCCGCGGCGGCGGTCCCGATCGCGGCATGCGGCGCATCGGTCGCCTCGGCCACCGAGCGCACGGCCTCGACGGTCGACGTCGCGGCGACCGCCCGCCGTCCCGGCAACGCCTCAGCCAAATAGCGGCGACATTGGCCCAGCGGCTGCGGATGGGAGAAGACGGCGTCGATGTCGGCCAGCGCGACGCCCGCGCGCACGATCAGCGCGAGCGAGATCGGCAGCACCTCCTCGCCGACGATCCGCACGCTCGTGCCGGCCTCGTCGAGCGCGAGCGTGTCGAGCGTCGCGTTGACGCCGCCCTCCAGTGAGTTCTCGATTGGCACGAGCGCGGCGTCGACCGTGCCGGCGCCGGCAGCCAGGATCGTCTCGCGCTCGGTGGGCAAGGGAATCGCCTCGACCTCGCCCGCGGCATGCGACGAGGCCAGCAGCGCGGCATGGGTGAACGTGCCCGCGGGTCCGAAGTAGCCGAGCCTCATGGCAGCCGCGGCGGCTCGGGCGGCGGTTCACGGGCCAGCGCCACGCGCACCGCCTCGATCTCCTCCGGCGACAGCGGGTACTCCGGCTCGCCACCGACGACGTGCTTGACGTAGAGCCGCGCCTGGTCGCGGTGGTGGATGCTCGACATCACGATCCCGGACTGCTCGGCGTCGAGCAGCGCGATCGCCACCGACTGCTGGCCCGACATCTCGTTGTAGGCGTCGAAGCGCACGAGCCCGCGGAAGGCGATCGTGGTGTCAAGGCGTCCCTCGGCTGTGCCGAGGCGGCCGTCCAGTCGTGCGGCGACATCGCCGACGTAGGCGTGCAGCGAGCGGAACTCCTGCTCGAGGCGCGCGGCATGGGCGACCAGATCGTCGGTCGAACTGGCGCCGAGCAGGACGCGCTGGTCGGCGCGCAGGCGGCGGAGGCGCACCAGCGCCGTGGCGGCCACGACCAAGGCCGCCAGCGCGACGGCGCACGCGACGAGCGCCACGATCCCGGCGGTCGAGCTGTCCACGACGCCGACGCTACTAGGTGAACAGGATCGTGTAGGTCGTCGTGTTGTTGTCGGTCTTCTTCTCGCCCGGGACGGGCTTGATGGTGACCGTCATCGTCGTCGACGAGCCGCTGGGGGGGACCGACGTGAGCTGGATCGGCACCGCGGCCTGCGTCCCGGCCTTGGTCTGGTTGAGGCGCTTGGTCGACGAGATCGCCTTCGGGCCGCCGGTGATCTTGACCGAGATCGTGACGTTGGACTCGTCGTTCTCGCCCTGGTTGGCGTAGGTGACCTCGACCGCGAGGGGCGCCTTGGCCGGCACGCGGTTGATGCCTGACCCCGTCGGGCTCAGCGCGACGGCGCCGGCCTTGACTCCGATGATGCCGTGGCCGTGGGTTCCGGGCTTGACCTCGCCGGTCACCGACGAGGAGGCAGCGCCCGCGTCCGGGTTGATCTTGTTGCCGACCTTCGCCGCGTCGAGCCAGCCGATGTTCGGCAGGAACTTCGACGGCGAGACCGCCTGGTCGTGGAGGTCGTTGTCGTCAAGCGCGTCGACGATCAGCGGGGCGACGCGCTGGGAGTAGACGACGTCGGAGGCCAGGAAGAGCTGCATCTGCCCGGCGATGCCGCGGATCGCCGCGACCGCGGAGGGCTGGTTGCTGAGCGCCTTGGTGAGCAGGTCGCCGATGTTCTTGACGCCTTCGGCGCGGAAGTTCATGACCTGCTCGAGGTCGTGCTGGGCGGCGGTGACGTCGTCGGGCGCATTGAGGTCGCGGGCGCGCTTGGCGTCCTCCTCGGCGACGAGCCGCACCTGGTTGACCGCGACCGTCACGTCCTGGGACTGGCCGCCCTTGGAGAGCACGTCGAAGAGCTGCTTGGAGACCGTGCGGTCCGAGCTCTGGACGATCGACGTGACCTCGCGGTTGTAGTCCTTCAGCGCGTTCTTGTGGCGTGTGCTGGAACAGCTCTTGACGAAGAGCAGCAGCAGGAGCGCGCAGATGGCCAGGCCGCCGAAGAGCGCGAACTGGCGCCGGCGAGCGATGTCGGCCGGGGGCACGCCGCCGCCAGGCGGCCCACCGGCGGGCGCCGCGCGGCGGGGCCGGGCGGGACGGGTGACTCGCGTGGGTTCGTCGGGCTCGTCGTCGAAGAAGGACACGTACGTCCGCGCTCCTGGCGGGGGCGAATGGGCCAGTATTACCGGTGCGTCGGGCGGGAACGCCCGCTGCAACTTCGCCGTCGCGCGCAGGGCCCCTTCTTCCCGCGCGGAAGTCCGGAGGCGGTGGAGACCGCGGAGCATCTCACGGCCACGGCCACGACGGCCGGCTCGGAGGTCGTCCTGGACCGCTACCGGCTGGTGCGCCGGCTGGGCGGCGGCGGCTTCGGCGTGGTCTGGCTGGCTCACGACCTCAAGCTCGATCGGACCGTCGCGGTCAAGCGCATTCCGGCCCCGGACGCCGACACGGCCAGGCGCGCGCAGCGCGAGGGCGTGGCCGCGGCGCGGCTGCAGCACCCGGCGATCGTGGCGCTGCACGAGGCGGGATCCGATGAGGAGAACGTCTACCTCGTCTCCGAGTACGTCCGCGGAGGGACCTTCGCGCGGCTGTTGGAAGAAGGAGCGCTCTCGGATCGCGATGTGGTGGAGATCGGCGTGGCGCTCTGCGATGCGCTGGCCCACGCGCACAAGCGCGGGATCATCCACCGCGACGTCAAGCCGCTGAACATCTTGATTCCAGACGCGGTGGCCGATGGTGGGGCGCCGGCCAAGCTGACGGACTTCGGCGTCGCGCGGATCGCCGGTGACGACGCGCTGACGCGGACCGGAGACGTCGTCGGGACGCTGGCCTACATGGCGCCTGAACAGGCCGAAGGCGCCGATGTGGGGGAGGAGGCCGACCTGTACGCGCTTGGCCTGTGCCTCTATGAGGGGCTGTCGGGCGTCAACCCGGTGCGCGGGCGCGGTGCGGGCGCCACGGCGCGGCGCGTTGGCCAGCGCCTGCCGCCGCTGGGCCGGTTGCGGCGTGACCTGCCGCTCGATCTGTGTGCGGCGCTGGACGTCGCGGTCTGGCCGCATCCTGAGGAGCGCGGGACGCTGGCCGAGTTGCGCGGCGCGCTGATCGCCGCCCTGGACGCCGTCGACGATGAGCCCGGCACGATTGCGGGTGGCTCGCTGGAGCCACTCGCTGGGGTGGGCGGGTCCGGTCCGCCGCAGCACACGAAGCTCACCCAGCGCGCGCTGGCCGCCGTGTTGGCGGCGGGCCTGGCGGGGGTGGCGCTGCGCTGGGGGACGACGGGGCTGGACACGCTGGCGGAGAGCGGCGGCGCCGCTGGCGCGACGGGCTCCGCCGGAGGGACGGCTACGGCCGTTGCACCACCGGTCGCGCCGCTGGCGGGGGCGCTGGCGATCGGGCTCGCGACGCTGCTGCTCCCGCGCCTGGCGTGGCTCGCGTTCGCGGCGGCCGCGACGACGTGGCTGTTCGTCGAGCTTCCGGAGCGTGCGTGGCTCGTGCTCGCCGCCGCGTTGCCCGTGCCGTTCCTGTTGCGCCGCGCCGCGCCGGCGTCGTGGTCGCTGCCCGGTGTCGCGCCGCTGCTGGCGCTGGGCACGGTCGGCGGCGCCTTCCCGGCGCTGGCCGCGCGCGCGGGGAGCATGCCGCGGCGAGCTCTTGTCGGTGCGCTCGGCGCCTGGTGGCTGCTGCTGGCCGAGGCGGCGCTGCACCGACACCTGCTGCTCGGCGCCCCGGCCGACGCCGCGCACGGCGGGACCGACGCGCTCGCAGCGATCGTCACGTCACCCGCGATCGCGCTGCTGGGCGTCTGGGCGGCGGCCGCCGCCGTGCTGCCCTACCTGGTCCGTGGCCGCCTGCTTGTCGTCGACGTCGTGCTCGCCACAGCCTGGGCGGCGGGCCTCGCGGCGGCGACGCAGGCTGCGATCGGGGGCACGCCACGGGGCCTGATCGTCGGTGCGGTCGCCGCCGGCGCCGTTGCGGTGATCCCGCGTGCGTCACCTGACGCACGCGATTCTCGTTGAGCTTGTCTACTCTAGATCGGCCGCTCCGCATGACGCGTGGGCGGATTCCCCGGCGGGGAAGAAGTCGTCCCTCCACGGCATGAGCGTCCTCCGCAGCCTCGAAGAGAAGATCGCCGGCCTCGTCGAGGGGACGTTCGGTCGCGTCTTCCGGTCCGAAGTCCGACCGGTTGAGTTGGCGCGCAAGCTCGCCAAGGAGATGGACGAGCACCGCACGGTCTCGGTCTCCCGGACCTACGTGCCCAACGAGTACGTCGTCTGGCTCTCGCCGCAGGATCGCGAGCGCTACGAGGGCGTCGAGCAGTCGGTCATCGACGAGCTCGGGGCCTACCTGCTGGAGCACGCGCGCCGTGAGCGGCTTGCGCTCGTGAGCCGCCCGCAGATCGAGTTCCGCACCGACGAGCGGCTGGCGCTGGGGGAGTTCGGGATCCAGGCGCGGCTGGTGCAGCCGGCGGCGTCTGCAGTTCCGGACGCCCCTGAGGCGCGCCCCGCCGACATGGGCCACACGATGGTCTACTCGACCAGCGACCGTCATCAGTCCGCGCTCGAGCAGGTCGGCTCGGGTGCCGGCGTCGCGCGCCGCCGCGCGATCATCGTGGCCGGCGGCAAGCGGCTCGTCGTGCCCGCCGGCGGCGCGATCATCGGCCGCAGCCGCGACTCCGACATCGTGCTCGACGACTCCAACGTCTCCCGCCGCCACGCCGAGCTCTCGCCCAGCGGACAGAGCTGGCTGATCCAGGACCTTGGGTCGACCAACGGCGTGCGCGTCAACGGGCGCCAGGTCAACGGGCCGCATCCGCTGGAGAGCGGCGACCGCATCGAGCTCGGCACCGTCAGCGTCGGATTCGAGGTCGAGTAACCGTGGTCGACCCGCTCTCCGTCGCGTTGAAGTTCGGCTTTCTCGCGGTCCTCTACCTCTTCTTGTTGTGGATCTCGCGCAACGCGCTGAAGGACCTCAAGCGCACGTCGGTGACGACGGCCGCGCCGGGCTATATGCCACAGCAGCAGGCCGCGCCCGCCGATGCGACCGGGATCTACTCCGCGAGCCAGCAAGGCCAGATCCCCGAAGGCGATCTCGACCCGCGCCTGGTCGTCGAGCGCGCGCCCGGCCACGTGCCCGGGATGGAGTACGAGGTCGGCGAGGGCGCGGTCATGGGCCGCGGCGACCAGGCCGAGATCCGGCTCGAGGATCCGTTTGCCTCCTCGCGCCACGCGCGGCTGATCCGCCAGGGCGCGGTGATCGTGCTCGAGGACATGGGGTCGACCAACGGCACCTACCTCAACGAGGAGCTGCTCAGCGGTCCGCAGCCCCTGCACCCCGGCGACCGCGTGCGGATCGGCGACAGCGAGTTCACCTACATGGACCGCTGAGCATGCTGCGCGTCGCCGATCACGCCGCCCGCACCGACACGGGCCGCGCCCGCTCTGCCAACGAGGACAGCTACTGGGTCCACTCGCCGCTGTTCGTCCTCGCCGACGGCATGGGCGGCGCGCAGGCCGGCGAGGTCGCCTCCCAGACCGCGGTCTCCGTCTTCTCCACCCAGGGTGGGATGCCCGACGGGCCGGGCACCTACGAGGAGCGGCTGGCCGCGCTGGTCGCCCAGGCCAACGGTCAGGTCTATTCCCAGGCGCAGTCCGACGACCAGTTCGCCGGGATGGGGACGACGCTGACCGTCGCCTACGTCGGCGAGGACGACCTGGCGATCGCGCACGTCGGCGACAGCCGCTTCTACGTGCTGCGCGATGGCGAGCTGACGCAGCTGACCGACGACCACTCGCTGGTCGGCGAGCTCGTGCGCCGCGGGCAGATCAGCGCCGAGGAGGCCGAGGACCACCCGCAGCGCTCGATCATCACCCGTGCGCTGGGCATCGAGGGCGAGGTCGTCGTCGACCACTTCTCCTGGCCGGTGCGCGACGGCGACCTCTTCCTCCTCTGCTCCGACGGGCTGACCGGGATGGTCTCCGATGCGGGCGTCGCCGAGATCCTCGCGGGGGCGCCGAGCCTTGCGGTTGCCGCGCAGCGGCTCGTGACCGCCGCCAACGAGGCGGGTGGGCGCGACAACATCACGGTGATCCTGTTCCGGGTGGAGGACGTCACGCCGGGCGAGGGGGCGGTCGTCAACCAGCACACGTCGGTTGGTGACGCAGTGCCGGCGGCGCCGGTCGCCGCTGCGCCTATAGCGACGCAGACCACCGTCCGTCCCACCGAAATGCTCGTTGGCTCGTCCACGATCGAGCCGCGTGCTCCGCGCCCGCCACGCCACCCCCGCCACGAGGCCGGCCCGCCCAAGCGTCGTCGCTGGGTTGGCGTCGCCAAGGGCTTCGCGGTGCTCGCCGTCCTGCTCGCGCTGGTCCTCAGCGGTGGGATCCTCGCCAGCCAGAGCGTCTACTTCGTCGGCACCGACGACGACGGCTTCGTGACGCTCTACTCCGGGCTGCCGTACGAGCTGCCCGGCGTCAACCTCTTCCAGACGCAGTTCACCAGCGGCGTGCCGGCGCAGAGCCTGTCGCCGCGCGTCCAGCAGACGATCACCGACCACAAGCTGCGCTCCCACGACGACGCGGTCGACCTGATCCGCCAGCTCGAGCGCGGCGACCTCGCGGGGCAGTACGCCTCGTGAGTGCCCGAAACCGCGAGCTCTTCGCCCTCATCCCGGCCGCGCTGCTGGTGTCGGCCGGCTTTGCCGCCGTCTTCCTCTCGCGCGACGACCTGCTCGGCGGCCTGAGCGGCAGCAACCAGATCTCCAACGTCTCGCTGACCTACGGCGCGATCTTCCTTGGGCTCTGCGTCGTCGCGCACCTCTTCCTGCGCGTGACGCTCAAGCACGCCGACCCTTATCTCTTCCCGCTCGGCGCGCTGCTGGCGAGCTTCGGGCTGGTCGAGATCTACCGGATCGACGACGGGCTGGCGCGCCTGCAGGCGCAGTGGTTCGTCATCGGCCTCGGCCTCTTCGCCGCGACGATCCTGCTGCTGCGCGATTACCGCAAGCTCGAGCGCTACCGCTACCTGATCGCCATCGGCGGCATCTTGCTGCTGTTGCTCCCGCGCGCGTTCTCGCCGGTCAACGGCGCCTACCTGTCGATCCAGATCGGCTCGCTCAGCGTGCAGCCGGCGGAGTTCGCCAAGATCGCGATCGTCGTCTTCCTGGCCAGTTACCTGCGTGACACGCGCCAGCTGCTGGTCACCGCCGGGAGCCGCGTGCTTGGCGTCACCGTCCCGCCGCTCAAGCACTTCGGCCCGATGCTGGTCATCTGGGGCACGTCGATGTTGTTGTTGTTCTACATCCGCGACATCGGCTCGTCGGTGATGTTCTTCGGCGCGTTCTTGGCGATGATCTACGTCGCCACCGACCGGCTGTCGTTCGTGGTCGTCGGGGTTGTGACCTTCGCGCTGGGCGCCTACCTCGTCGCGGGTCACATCGGTCACATCGCCGATCGCATCGACGCATGGCAGAACCCGTTTGACCCCGTGTTGCTCAACCGCCTACAGGGCGGCAGCTACCAGCTGGCCCAGGGGCTCTGGGCCCAGGCCGACGGCGGCGTGCTGGGCCAGGGCTTCGGCCAGGCGGTGCTGCGCATCAGCGGGCAGTGCGCGACGGTGACGACGTCGACGGTCAACTGCTCGCTGCTGCCCGCGCCGCACACCGACTTCATCTACGCGGTGATCGTCAACGAGCTGGGCCTGGTCGGCGCCGCCGGGCTGTTGTGTGTGTACCTGCTCTTCGTCCAGCGCGGCTTCAAGATCGCGATGCTCGCGCGCGACTCGTTCTCCAAGCTATTGGCGACCGGGTTGACGTCGGTCTTCGCGCTGCAGGTGTTCGTCATCGTCGGCGGCGTCACCAAGCTGATCCCGCTGACGGGCGTCACGCTGCCGTTCGTCAGCTACGGCGGCTCGTCGGTGTTGGCGAACTTCGTGTTGTTGGCGTTGTTGTTGCTGATCTCCGACCGCGCGAGGCGTGACGCGCAGTTGCCGTCATGAACAAGCCGATCAGCCGCTTGTTCGTCGTTGCGCTGCTGATGTTCGGGGCGCTGCTGGTGTCGACGTCGTGGTGGACGGTGCTGCGCGCCGATGACCTCAACCACGACACCGCCAACCACCGCGAGATCATCCGCGCCCAGAAGATCCGGCGGGGGACGATCTTCGCCGCCGATGGCTCGGCGATCGCGCGCTCGACCCGTGACGACGAGGGCGTCTATCACCGCAGCTATCCGCAGGGCAAGCGCTTCGGCCACCCGGTGGGCTACTCCTACGCCTCGATCGGCCAGAGCGAGCTCGAGCGGTACCGCAACGACGAGCTGACCGGCGCCAAAAACGCGATCACCACCACCTTCGAGCAGCTCATCGGCAAGGCGCGCGAGGGCGATGACGTGCGCACGTCGCTCGTTCCGAAGGCCCAGCAGCTCGCGCTCAACGAGATCGCCGCGGTCGGCAGCAGCGGCGCGGCCGTCGCGCTGGACCCGCGCACCGGCGCGGTCAAGGTGATGGCCTCGACGCCGACCTACGACCCCAACACGATCGCCGACAAGGGCAAGCTCGACGCGGCCAACAAGGACAACAAGAACACGCCGCTGGTCAACCGCGCCGTGCAGTTCGGCGCCGCCCCGGGCTCGACGTTCAAAGTCGTCACCGCGACCGCCGCGATCGACAGCGGGCAGTTCTCACCGTCCTCCACGGTCGACGGCGACAGCGGCCAGAAGATCTCGGCCGTCCCGCTGGCCAACGACTTCAACAAGGACTTCGGGCAGATCACGCTCTCCGACGCGCTGGCCCAGTCGGTCAACACGGCGTTTGCCAACGTCGGCGAGAAGCTCGGCAAGGCGACCATGAAGGAGTACATGGAGCGCTTCGGCTTTGACGCCAAGCCGGAGCTGGACTATCCCAAGGACACCATGTCGGCCTCGGTCGTCGCACCCAACCCACCGGGCCACGCGGTCTCGCCGACCTCGCGCTTCGTTGACGTCGGGCGCATGGCCATGGGGCAGGGTGGCCTGCAGGCCACGCCGCTGCAGATGGCCCAGGTCGCCGCCGCGGTGGCCAACGGCGGCAAGCTCATGAAGCCCCATCTGACCACCCGCGTGGTCGACCGCGACGGGCGCACCGTCGACACGATCTCGCCCTCGCTGCAGTCCACGGTGATGAAGCCGTCCACCGCCGCCGCCGTGACCGACATGATGGTGGGCGTGGTGCAGCGTGGCACGGGCACGAAGGCCGCCATCCCGGGCATCCAGGTCGCGGGCAAAACCGGCACGGCCGAGACCGAGTTCGGCACCAAGATCAACGACGTGTGGTTCATCGGCTTCGCGCCCGCCGAGAACCCGCGCATCGCGGTCGCGGTCACCGTCAAGGCCGTCACCGGCTTCGGCGGCGACTTCGCCGCACCCATCGCCCGCGACATCATGCAAGAGCTCCTCAAGTGACTGACGTGCCTGACACTTCCACGATCATCGACGGCCGCTACCGCGTGCTGCACCGCGTCGGCTCCGGCGGGATGGCCGACGTCGTCTGCGCCGAGGACCTGCAGCTGGGCCGCAAGGTCGCGATCAAGCTCCTGCACCGGCGCTTCGCCCAGGACGCGGAGTTCGTCGAGCGCTTCCGCCGGGAGGCGTCGTCGGCGGCGGGGTTGCAGCACCCGCACGTCGTCGCGGTGTACGACCGCGGTGCGTGGGACGACACGTACTACATCGCCATGGAGTACCTGGAGGGGCGCACGCTGAAGAAGCTCGTCCAGGAGGAGGCGCCGCTGGCGCCGGCGCGCGCGATCGACCTGACGATCCAGATCCTGCGGGCCGCGCGCTTTGCCCACAAGCGCGGGATCATCCACCGCGACCTCAAGCCCCACAACGTCATCATCGATGGCGAAGGCCGGGCCAAGGTCACCGACTTCGGGATCGCCAAGGCGGGTGCGTCGGACATGACGCAGACCGGCTCGATCATGGGGACCGCGCAGTATCTGTCGCCCGAGCAGGCCCAGGGGCTCGCGGTCAGCGCGCCGTCGGACCTCTACTCGGTCGGGATCATCTTGTACGAGATGCTCACGGGCCGGGTGCCGTTCGAGGGCGAGAGCGCGGTGACGATCGCGCTCAAGCAGGTCAGCGAGGCGCCGGTGCCGCCGTCGCAGCGCAACCCGCAGGTGCCGCCGGCACTGGAGGCCGTGGTGCTGCGGGCGCTGGAGAAGGACCCGGCGCGGCGCTTTGCCGATGCCGACGAGTTCATCGCGGCGTTGGAGATTGCGAACCCCGCCCACCCAGGGATCTTGCCGCCGGCGACCGCCGCCACGAGCGTCCTGCAGGCGACAGGCCCGATGATCCCGATCCCGCCGCCGGGCGCCTACCAGGACGTCGCGCAGGTCGAGCAGCGCTACTACGGGCCGGCTGAGCCGCCGCCTGAGGAGCCTGAGGACGGCGACGGTCGCAGCCGCTGGTGGGTCGCGCTGCTGGTCGGCCTCATCGTCGCGGGCGCGATCGTCGCCGGGTTGCTGCTGACGGGTAAGGACAAGATCCAGGTGCCCAACGTCGTCGGCAGCCCGCAGGCCGAGTCCGAGATCCTGCTCAAGCGCAAGGGCCTCTCCACCGACGTGACGATGAAGGAGAGCCCGACCCAGCCCAAGGGCACGGTCATCGGCCAGGATCCGGGCGGCGGCTCACGTGTGCCGAAGGGCTCGGTCGTCGGCCTCACCGTCTCGGCCGGCCCCGGGACCGCGCGTGTCCCCGACCTCGCCGGCCAGCCGCGCAACGCGGCCAAGAAGCAGCTCGCCGACCTCGGCTTCAACGTGACCGAGGAGCGTACGACGAGCGACACGGTCACCGAGAACCGCGTGATCGGTACACGGCCGGACGTCGGCACCGAGCTCGACAAGGGCACCGGCGTCGTGCTCGTGGTCTCCTCGGGCAAGGAGCGCGTCGCGGTGCCCAAGGTGGTCGACCTGACCGAGGACGAGGCGCGCTCGACGCTGGAGGCGCTGGGCTTCACCGTCACCTCGCGCGATGAGGAGACCGACGCCAAGGATCCCGGCACGGTGCTCAAGCAGAGCCCGGCGACGGGCGCCAGGGTCGCCAAGGGCGGCACGGTGACGATCACCGTCGCCAAGGCGCCGGCGGAGGTCGACGTCCCCGACGTCACGGGTGACGGCCGGCTGGCGGCAACGGCGGCACTCAAGAAGGACGGCTTTGTCGTCACCCAGACGACACAAGCGACCGGCGACCGCTCGCAGGACCTCCACGTCATCAGCCAGGACCCGTCGGGTTCCAAGGCGAAGAAGGGCAGCACCGTGACGATCACCGTCGGCCAGTACGACCCGACGCTGGACCAGGGCACGGCGACGACGCCGAGCGCCACGACCCCGGAAAACACGGTGACCACGCCGTGAGGGTCGTCGTCCTGGGGGGCGGGCGCTCGTCGGAGCACGACGTTTCGCTGGTCAGCGCTGCGACGGTCGGCCAGGGGTTGCGCGACGCGGGCCATGAGGTCGTGGCCGTGGAGCTGGCGCGGGATGGCACGTGGTGGCATGAGGGCGAAGAGCTCGCGTTGCATCCGGGCCGGGGGCTGCTCGATGCCGATGTGGTCTTCCCGGTCTTGCACGGGCCGTTCGGGGAGGACGGGACGGTGCAGGGGTTGTTGGAGTTGTTGGACGTGCCCTATGTCGGCTCGGGTGTGATGGCGAGTGCCGTGTGCATGGACAAGGTGGTGTTCAAGGAGCTGATGGCGCAGGCGGGGTTGCCGCAGGTGGGGTATGCCCTAGTGGAGGCTGGTCGGGATCGGCCGTCGCTTGAGCACCTTGGGCTGCCGCTGTGGGTCAAGCCGGCGCGGCTGGGGTCATCGGTGGGCATCGTGCGGGTGGAGCGGTTCGAGGACCTCGACGCGGCGTTGGACGAGGCCTTCTCGCACGACGACCGCGTGATCGTCGAGGCGTCGGCTGTGGGATTGGAGATCGAGTCCTCCGTATTGGGCGACACCCACGACGCGCGCGTCAGCCAGCCGGGGGAGATCGTCCTGCTGCGCGAGGGCTGGTACGACTACGAGGCGAAGTACACCGAGGGCGGGATGCGGCTGGAGTTCCCGGCGCGGATCTCGGAGACGGCGCGGGAAGCGCTGCGCTCGATCGCCGCACGGGCGTTTGCGGCGGCGGGGTGCTCGGGGCTGGCGCGCGCCGACTTCTTCGTCGACGGCGAGACGGTGTTGTTGAACGAGTTAAACACCTTGCCGGGACAGACGCCGACGTCGGTCTACGGGGTGCTTTGGGAGCGGTCCGGTTTGCCGTATCCGGAGCTGGTGGACGAGCTGTGCCGGATTGCGGTGGCGCGGTTCGAGCGGGAGCGGGCGTTGCGGCACTAGCTCTTCGGGGCGGTGGGTTGGGGTGCGGTGTGTGGTTGGTTGGGCGGCGCTCCGTGACATCGCCACCGCGCTCGTGTGGTCTGCGGTGTTGGGTGAAAGTGTTGCGCTGCCTCGTGCGTCCGGTCGTGTGGGCACCGAACGGGCGCCGCGCGGATGTCGACATCACGGATCACCGCTTCGTCCCACCGCGCTCGCGCCGCCAACGAGCCGCTGCGCGACGTGCCGTTGATCCATGTCGTTTAGACCCCGCATATCGGGGTCTAAACGACACGGATCCCCAAGCGCGTTAGGTACGCCCGCCCGGGCGCCGGCGGACGACGAGCCAACGCTGCGCGGCGCCGAGCCCGCTCACTCCCCTCGGTGCCAACAGACCACGTCGCACACTCCGACCACGGTCGCGCTGAACGCCCGAACGCCTGCGCCCGGAGTTGTTGATGTTGTCGCGCGCCGGACAGCAACTCGCGAACATCGCAATGATCCTGCGCAATCGAGCACTTCCGTCCACTCACCCAGCTAGGCTCCCGCACACAACCAAATCAAGACCCCCGCGACCGCTTGCGACGGCCCGGGGGCATGACCCAAGGAGCAACAACTCCCATGAGTACCCCGCAGCGTACCCACGCCCGCGTGATCACGGTCGATCGCGAGACCGCCGACGTCCTCCGCCGTGAGACCAAGAAGGTCATGGACCTCGGCCATGAGTTGTTCGAGGACTTCCTCCTCTACGGGCCCGAGGCCCAGTACGTGCTGGCGATGCGCTTCTGCGCAGCAACAGCACTCATCACCGCCGTCGGCTGGGACCCCAACAAGGTCGACCCCGACATCGAGACGTTCGAGGTCCCGTTGACCGACGACCTCGTCGAACAGCTGCGCCACCGCCGCTACGACCTTGCGCGGTGCAACAACGACCGCCTCGACGGCCTACCTGTCAACGAGCCGATCGATCCCGACCTCCTCGCCGAGATCACCGTCGACCGCCTCGCCGCCCAGGCCCTCGATCGGCTCTTCGCCCGCGTACGCGCGGTGTAGCGAACAGCGCACACCCGGATCGCGGCGCCTGCTGCGATCCGGGGCCGCCGTGTCCTAGGAACCGGTCGCCTCGGCGGTCGCCCGAATGTCCTTCATCAACATCTGAAGATTCCGAGGATCACTCGGCGACGCTTCGAACCCATGGTGCTCGTAGAAGCGACGTGCCTTGTCCTCGATCGCGTGAACGAGCAGGACACGGATGCCCAAAGAACAATCGAAGCCTCGGGCGGCGACCGTTCGACCGGCCGGGCATCCCGAGGCTTTCAACGCAAAAGGTAGCATGCGGTCGGTGCCGAGTCGTTCGCGTTTAGATGCTATCCGCCACATCTCGGAGCCGCGACTACAGCGCTACCTCGCAACGACTGCGAATGACGAGGATGCGGCACTCGACCTTTACGAGTGGAATACGTCTGTTAGTGGAGCGTTCTTCGAGAGCATCTCAGCGTTGGAGATCGCATTGCGCAATGCGCTGCATGAGCGACTCTCGATGTGGTGCGCAAACGATGCTGGCTCGTGGTACGACGACCCCAAGGGGGTTTTCAACGAGCCGACCAAGAGGGCGATCGCATCGGCACGGGCGCGAGTCGCTTCCAAGGGAGCCAGAGAGACGCCCGGGCGCGTCGTTGCAGAGATCAGCTTCGGGTTCTGGCGGTACCTCCTGACCGGTGCTTATCAGGCGCCCCTGTGGGTTCCGTGTTTGCATCACGCGTTTCCAGGGGCTAAGCGGGTCGACATCGAGATGCAGGTCGCCGCTTTGCATGAGCTTCGCAATCGCATCGCCCACCACGAAGCCATTTATCACCGTGATCTTGAGCGAGACTACGACTACCTCGTGGAACTAGCAGAACATCTCCACTCTCGGCTCGGTTGGTGGATCGATTCGAGAAGCAGGGTCCCGCAGGTACTGCGGGAGCGCCCTACGGCGTAGTAGGTATCGCCGACCACCACGACGGGGTCAGTGAGACCGCCGGCGCCGGCGAAATCACTGTGGCGGGCGCGCCGGGAGGTGTTGCGGAGCTATGACGGCGGTGCGACGGACGTCGTCCGGCGTGCGCAGTCAGCGGCGCGGAGACGGCGGGCGAGGTGGGTCTTGTCGTCGAGCTCGGTGACGCGCTTGGGTGCGGCGGGTTTGGGGGTGCGATTCGGTGCATCCCTGCGAAGGTGCGGATTGCGGGGAGGGAGGCCATGCACCGGTTGTCGACGGTTATGGCCGCCGAGGTAAGGCGGCAGGTCATCAGCACAACGTGGGGATCACCCGGCCGGGTGATGGCCGGGTGGCTCAGTGCTTCGGGAGCGCGCGGGCGGCCTTGGCGATGCCGGACCACGGGTCGCCGCCGAGGTCGGAGAGGCGGTCGAGAACGGTGCGGAGGGTCCAGCCGTCGGGGCGGAGCGTGTCGTCTTCCAGCTCCTCCCAGCGCAGCGGTGTCGCGACGGGCGCGCCCGGACGAGGCCGCGGTGCGTAGGGCGGGACGACGGTCTGGGCGGGGCCGTTGCGAGCGACGTCCAAGTACAGGCGGTCGTCGCGCTTGTTCTTGCGGAACTCGGTCGTCAGCTCGTCGGGATGTTCGGCGGCGAGATCGGCGGCAAACGCGCGCGCCCACGCCTGGACGTCGAGCACGTCGCGCGTGCGCTTAAGCGGCACGACCACGTGGATGCCGCGTGAGCCGGTGACCATCGCGAAGGGCTCCAGTCCGCGATCGCACAGCGCCGCTCCGCAGGCAAGGGCCGCGCGGCGTACCGCCGCGAAGTCGTCCTCGGAGGGGTCGAGGTCGATCACCAGCCGGTCGGGGCGGTCGAGCCGATCGGCGCGCGAGGTGAACACGTGCGGCGTCACGCATCCCTGCTGAGCGAGCCATTGCAGCGTCTCGCGGTCGTTGGCCAGAACGTGGTGCACGACCCCGCCGCGCTTGGGCACCTCCGCCGTCTGCACCCACGACGGCGCGCCTTTGGGGATCTCCTTCTGGAAGAAGCCACCATCCCCGACCGCGCCCCGGAAGCGCTGCAGCGAGACCGGCCGGTCCTTCACGTGCGGCAGCATCAGAGGCGCGACCGCGCCGAAGTAGTCATACAGGTCGCGCTTGGTCAGCCCAACATCAGGCCACATCACCCTGTCGGGATGTGTCAGTTTGACCGTGCGCACGCCCGTCACTGGTACAGCACGATCTCCGCGATCGACGCCTGGCCCGATGGCGGTAGCTTGGTGATCCAGACCAGGTAGTAGCGGAACTTCTGGCCGGCCGTGTCGAGCTGCAGCGAGAACTTCTTCTTGTCGGCGGTAAAGCTCGTGCCGATGTCCTTCCAGCCCGACAGGTCGGTCGCTGACGGGTCGACGGCGTTCGACACGTAGATCTTGCCCGCCCAGCCCGTGGTCTGGGTGCGGATGTCGAGCTGCTTGCCGACGACCCCCGGCTTGGCGTCGACGTAGATCCCCACGCCGGGCTTGTTCTGCAGGCCGCCGGTGTAACGCTCGGTCGTCCACGAGGTGCCGGGATCGTCATCCAGAACGCGGCCGACGTCGGAGCGGTGCTCGGTGTGATCGTCGCCGTAGGGGTCGAAGTCGCGGGCGCGCAACTGGCCCAGCGAGACCGGCGCCAGCCCCGGCGCCGCCTTGACCACCGGGCGCTGGCGCGTGCCGTGCTGGGTGCGGTCGGCGAGCAACAAGACCGCCGCGACCACGGCGGCGGCGACGAGCACCAACGCCAGCACCAGCCGCAGCGGATGGGTTACCCGCGTCGGCAGCCGCCGCTGCGCGCTGGGTGGCAGCGTGCGCAGGACCGCCGTCGCCTCGCCGGTCGACTGCCCGCTGCGCTGGGTCTCGATCGCCAGGACCTCCTCGAGGTCGGCGATCAGCGAGCGGTCGTCCGGGTACCGATCAGCCGTGTCCTTGGCCGTCGCGCGATCCAAGACAGCGGCCAGCGCGCTGGAGACCTCGGGCCGGCGCAGCTGCACGTCGGGCAGCTGCTCGCGGACGTGCTTCATCGCGACGGCGACCTGGTTGTCGCCCTTGAACGGCACGTCGCCGGTGAGCATTTCAAACAGGACGATGCCCAGCGAGTACAGGTCGCTCTGGCCACCGACGGGCTGGCCCAGCGCCTGCTCGGGGGAGACGTAGTCGGTCGTGCCCAGCACGCGGCCGTCGGCGGTGAGCCCCTCCTGGTCGAGCGTGCGGGCAATGCCGAAGTCGGTGACCTTGGCCGAGCC
Source organism: Baekduia sp. (assembly GCF_035996765.1). Lineage (NCBI taxonomy): Bacteria > Bacillati > Actinomycetota > Thermoleophilia > Solirubrobacterales > Baekduiaceae > Baekduia > Baekduia sp. The sequence goes on along the minus strand of NZ_DASYJG010000036.1, from coordinate 16,990 downwards.
CTCGTCGTCGACGAGCACGTTCTGGGGCTTGACGTCGCGGTGCACGATGCCGCCGGCGTGCGCGACGCCCAAGGCCCGGGCGATCTCGATCGCGTAGGCGATCGACTCCTGGATCGGCAGCCGACCGTGGCGCCGGATCCGATCCTTGAGCGTCTCGCCCTCGACGTATTCGAAGACGATGTAGGGCGTGTTGTCGTCCTCGCCCGCGTCGATGACGGTGACGATGTGCGGGTGGTTGAGCTGGGCGACCGCGCGCGCCTCGCGCCGGAAGCGCTCCAGCTGGTCGCTGTCTGAGGCGATCTCGCGGTGCATGAGCTTGATCGCGACCTGACGCTCCAGCACCGTGTCGAAGGCGCGATAGACGGTCGACATCCCGCCGGTGCCGATCTGGGCATCCAGCCGGTAGCGGCCGTTCAAGAGCGTGCCGACCTGCGAGCTCACGACTCCATTGTGACGAGGCCGCCGTCGTTAACGACAACGGACCGCCCAGAAGGGCGGCCCGCGGCCGGACAGAGGCTTCGCCGGGGACTTACCCGAGGAGCTTCAGGACGCTCTGCGGCTGCTGGTTGGCCTGGGCCAACATGGCCGTGCCGGCCTGCTGCAGCACCTGCATCTTGGTCAGGTTCACCATCTCCTCGGCCATGTCGACGTCGCGGATGCGCGACTCGGCCGCGGTCAGGTTCTCCTGGTAGGCGGCCGACACCGACAGCGTGTGGTCGAGGCGGTTCTGGACCGCGCCCATCTGACCACGGGCGGCCGAAACGGCCGTGATGGCCAGGTCGATCTCCGAGATGTCGGTGTTGTTGCCCGCCGACAGCGTCGAGTAGGACGTGCCGACTGCCGAGGACAGGTTCAGGAACGTGATCCCGATCTGCTCGCCGTCGTTGGCGCCGATCTGGAACGACACCGTGGCCGAGCCGTCGAGCAGGTGGATCCCGTTGAACTGGGCCTGGGCGCCGATGCGGTCGATCTCGGAGGCCAGCTGGTTGACCTCGTTCTGGATCGAGGTCCGTGCGGTGTTGTCCAGCGAGCCGTTCTTGTACTGGACGGCGAGCTCCCGGATGCGCTGAAGCATCGAGTGGACCTCGTCGAGGTTGCCTTCCGCGGTCTGCACCATCGAGGTGCCGTCCTGGATGTTCTTCTGGGCCTGGGCCAGGCCGCGGATCTGCGACCGCATGGACTCGGAGATCCCGAGGCCGGCGGCGTCGTCGGCTGCGCGGTTGATGCGGTAGCCGGATGAGAGCTTCTCCATCGAGGCGGAGATCTTCGCGGTGTTGGCCTGCAGGTTCCGCGTGGCGTTCATCGCCTCGATGTTGTGCGTGATGCGTAGGGACATCCTTGTTCGTCCTTTGCTGTCCTTGGAGGGAGTGGTGCTGAGAGGGAGCTAGCGGTGAAGAGTGCGCGCTAGGACTTCTTGGTCGGCGTCGGTACGTCGTCCGGGAGTTGGTCGACGTCTGACGCTGCGGCGGCACGGTTCTCCGCCTGGACTGCCGCCCAGATTTCCTCCCGGTAGACCGGGATGGACTTCGGGGCAGCGATGCCGATGCGCACGCTGGAGCCGCTGACCTCGATCACTTCGACCACGACGTCGTCGCCGACCATGATCTTCTCGCCGGGACGGCGGGTGATGATGAGCATGAGAGGGATTCCTCCTTGGATTCCGGGTCAGGGGTTCCGAGCGTACCGGTGCGGTTACGCGGCCTTCGTCGAAGGCTCCTCCTGGAGCCCGGCGAACAGCGGAGCGCGAACAGGGGCGTCGGGCGCCTGGTTGATCACCTGGTGCCCGGCGTTGCCCACGACGAGGATCGGCGCGCGCAGGTTGGCGCAGAAGTCCTCGAGTGCGGCGGCGGACCGGACCGTCACGTAGACCGAGGCGTCCTCCGGGGTGTGAACCCCGATGCGCTCGGCCTCGTCATCGGCCAGCTCGAGCTCGTAGCCCTCGAAGAACCGCCAGGGGCTCGTCACGGGAACCGCGAGCTCGGGATCGTCCATCGAATGCAGCCAGACGAAGGCGCTCTCGTCGCTACGAGCGAGAAGAGCGAATCGCCGGCCGCCGAGGCCGATCAGTCCGTTGGGAAAGTCGAGCACGGCCTCTTCGGGGATCTGAAGCTCCCCGAAGCGGCTCGACTGGAGCGTCACTGCCATGGTGGAGTCGCCTCCGTTGTTGGGGTTGTTCAGTCCGCTGCTCATGTGAGGAACTGGAGTAGGGACGGCTGGATGATCTGCGCGCCGACCTTCAGGGAGGCCTGATAGGCGGCAGACTGGGCGGAGTAGTCGGTGATGGCCTTGGCCATGTCGACGCCGGTGAGGTCGTCGATGTTCTGCTTGGCCGTGGCCTCGAGATCCTCGAGGCGGCTGGCGGCGGCGGTCGCGCGGTTGCTCATCGCGCCGATGGCCGAGACGGCCGAGCTGACGGCGGTCTGGTTGGCCTTGATCGCCTGCAGGTCGGTGCTCTGGATCGCCTGCAGGTCGGCGGTGGTGCCGCCGCGCAGGTGGGCCGAGAGCTGGGTGAGCGCGTCGAGCACGCGGCCGTCGCCCGAAGCGCTGCCGTTGCCGAGGATCGCGTCGGCGGTCATCGGTACGGCGGCGCCGCCACCGACCGGCACGAACGAGGGGTTGGTCTGCAGGACCACGCCGGCGCCGCCGTCGCGCAGCAGCGCACCGCCGTCACCCTGGTAGGTGTCGCCGGTCGCGTCGGCATATGGCGCGGCGTCGGACTTGGTGCCCGCGAAGATGTAGGAGTCGCCGACCTTGGTGTTCATGGAGTCCTTGGCGGACTTGATGAGCTGGTCGATCTCGTTGGCGATCGTGACCCGATCGTCCTGGCTGAGCGAGCCGTTGGCGGCCGACAGCGCGAGCTCGTTGGCGCGCGAGAGCACCGAGCGGACGCCCTCCAGGCTGCTCTCCGACGCGTTCAGCGCGGTCTGGGCGCTCGCGACGCTGCTCTGGCTGCCCGTGATCCCCGACAGCTCGGAGAGGCGCAGGCGCTCCTGGGCGGCGGCGGTCGGATCGTCGGAAGGCTGGTTGACGCGGCGGCCGGTGGAGATCTGCAGCTGCGTGTCGGCCATCGCGGCGTAGCGCGACTGCAGGTCCGCGATGACGCGGTCGCTGACCATGTTGTTGGTGATGCGCATGGCTACAGGCCCGCCCGCCCGGTCGAGTTGATGAGGGTGTTGAGCAGGTCGTCCATGGTCGTCAACGCCCGCGCCGCGGCCTGGTAGCCGCGCTGGAAGCGGATCATGTTGGCCATCTCCTCGTCCATCGAGACGCCCGAGACCGTCTGGCGTTGGGCCGTGATCGACGTCAGCACGCTGTTGGCGGTGGTGTTGGCGCTCGTCGCCGTCTGCACGTCGGAGCCGATCTGGCGCACGAGGCCGGAGTAGGTCGTGTCGACCGTGCCGCCGCGCAGGGCGCGGATCGCCAGCGCGACGCTGTTGTCCGAAGCGGCGCCGCCGGCCGCGCCGGCGCTGACCGTCGCCGAGGTCGCGATGACCGCGATGTCGGTGGCGCCGGTGCCGGTGAAGATCGGGGTGGAGGAGGCCGTGTTGACCGAGGTGATCAACGACTGGGCCATCGTCGCGAGCGTCGCGCGGTAGCCGTCGACCTTGGCGGCGACGTCCTGCAGGCCGCCGAGCTGGCCGCCGGGCGTGGCCGACAGCGTCGCGACGGTCGGCATCGTGGCCGTGGTCTGCGAGACCAGCGGGGTGGTGGCGCCGCCGAAGGAGACCTGGATCATGCCCGGGTAGGCGGGCTTGCCGGAGGCGTCGAGCGTCGGGTCGGGCGAGACCGACACCTGGCCGTACTGGGAGAGCTGGTCGAGCAGCAGATCGCGGCGGTCGAGCAGGTCGTTGGGCGCAGCACCCGAGGACTGGGCCATGTTGATCTGCTGGTTGAGCTGAGCCAGCTCGGTCGCGATCGGCTTGATCGGGCCGCTGTCTGAGAGCAGGTCGCCGACGGCGGCGGTGGCCTGCGTGCCGGCCGAGGCGATGTCGGCGTCGAGCGTCGTGAAGCGCTGGGCCAGCGTCTGGGCGGTGCCGACGACGGCCGCCTTGGCGTCCGTGCTGGTCGGGTTGGCGGCCAGCGTGTCCCACGAGCCCCAGAAGTTGTCGAGCAGCGTGCCGAGGTCGCTCGTGCTGCCGGAGGCGAGGTCGGACTGCACGACGCTGAGGCGCTTGGTGGTGACGTCGGACTGGCCCGAGGTCATGTTCTGCGCCCGGTACTGCAGGTCGAGGAAGTCGTCGCGCAGGCGGCGGTAAGAGAGGACGTCGACGCCGGTGCCGAGCTGGGCGCCGGTGCCGTCCTGCTTGGTGCCATCGACGCGCAGCGACGGGGAGGCGCTGAAGACGGCCTCCTGGCGGCTGTAGCCGGGGGTCTCGACGTTGGCGATGTTGTGCGAGACGACGTCCAACGCGGCCTGCTGGGCCTGGACGCCGCGCAGCGCGGTGTTGAGTCCGGTAAAGGCGGGGATCGTCATGGCCTAGGCCTCGAGATCCAGCGCGCGGCGGATCCGCACCGGCTGGGCCGCCGGGTCGAGGGTGGCGCGCATCGTGGCGCCCGGCTCGCTGGGCGGCCGGTAGCCAACGTCCTCGCCGTCGACGCCGAGCTGGCGGGTCAGGTGCGACAGGAAGGAGAGCTCCTGGCGCATGAGGGCGCGGTTGACGACGTGCTCGCGCTGGACCTCGGCGAGCAGGCCGCGCAGTTCGGCGCTGCGGCCCTTGGCGGCCAGCGCCTCGTGCGGGCCGAGCAGCTGGGCGAGCGCCTCGAGCGTGACCTCGTGGGGCGGGATGTTGAGGCCGCCGCCGGCCTGGGTGAGGATCCGGACGCGGTCGCGCTCCAGCGTGGAGCGGCGCTCCATCTCGGCCTGCATCTCGCCCAGGCGGGCGAGGACCGAGTCGACGTCGCGGTTGCGGATCGCGGCGCCCTGGCGCAGGACGGCGTCCAGCAGCCGGCGGGCAGAGGCGATCTGCGCGTCGAGGTGGCGCAGGACGTCTGAGCCGAAGACGGTGGGGGCGGCGGGCGCCAAGGCGCTGCTCACTGGCCCGACTCCTTGAGGCTCTGGGCGATCGTGCGGGCGAGGCCGAGGCCGCCGGCCGACATGATGGAGTCGGCCATGACGCCGGGCAGCATCTGCTTGTAGGAGTCGGTCGCGGCCGACGAGCCGTCGCCGGAGTCGTCGTCGGACGAGCTCTCTTGCGCCTTGCTCGTGTCGGCCATCGACTGCGTGAGCTGCTCGACGAGCTGACGCTCGAAGGCCAGCCCGGTCTTGTAGCGGTTCTGGTCGGCCGTCGTGCCCTTGCGGACGTCGGCCGGGAGAAGACTGTTGTCGATCGGCGGGAGCGCGCTCATCACTTCTTCACCTGGTTGGCGATCTCGAGGATCTGGTCCTGGGTGGTGATGGCCTTGCTCGCCAGCTGGAACGCCCGCTGGGCCTCGATCATGTCGGTCATCGCCGTGGCGGCGTTGACGTTGGAGGCTTCGAGCGTGCCCTGGCTCAAGGTGGTGGACTTGGCCGCGGCGCGGGCGGCGCCGCTGCCCTTGGTGGCCACGAAGGTGTTGTCCGGGCCGCCCTGCAATTGCGCGGGGGCGGGCACGTCGACCAGGGTGATCTGGCCGAGCTTGACGCCCTTCAGCGAGACCGCGCCGTCGGCGGCGATCTTCAGCTGGGCGGTGTCGGCGCCGGCGGGAAGCTTGATCGGCGGCTCGAGCAGCTGACCGGTGTGGAGCTTGAGGCGCCCGGTGGCGTCGGCTTCGAGGTTGCCGTCGCGGGTCAGCGCCTTGGTGCCGTCGGGGAGCTTGACCTGGAAGAAGCCCTGACCGTTGACCGCGACGTCGAGCGAGCGCTCGGTGTCCTGCAGTGCGCCCTGCTCGGCGCTGCGGCCGATCGAGGTTGCGGCAGACCCGGCGCCGATGGAGACGCCCTTTGCAGCGCCATAGCCCTGGGCGTCGTCGTACACGAGATCGCGGAAGGCGACGCGGGCGGACTTGTAGCCCGTCGTGTCGACGTTCGCGAGATCGCTGGAGACAGCGTCAAGACGCGTCTGCTGTGCCGCCATGCCGGCGGCCGCCGTGTACATGCCTTCAAGCACTTTGAACCGGGTTCTCCTGGGAAGGAGGGAAATCAGGAATCTCCGGCTTCCGCCAAGGGCGGTCCAGCCTTCGGAGTCCTCTGTCCCTCTCGGTGATCGGCAAGGGCCGAACTGACTTGAGAAGTGCATGGCCATCCGTCCGATCCAGGACGGTGGTCAGCGCGCCGGCGCGCTAACCGGGCAGGTTGCCGACCGTGCCGGCAGCCTGCTGCAGCGTGCCGTCGATCGTCTGGATGGCCTTCTGGCCCGCCTCGAAGGCGCGCAGTGAAGCCATCATGTCGACCATGGTGCGGCCGGCGTCGACGCCGGAGGCCTCGAGGGAGCCCGACTGGACCTCTCCCTTGGCGGTGCCCGCGGCCGTGCCGGTGAAGTAGGAGTCGCCCTGCTTGGTGACGCCGGTCAGCGCGAAGGCGCCGACCTTGGCGGCGTCGACGGTGCCATCGGCGTTGACCTTGACCGGCTTGTGGTCGGTGCCGAGCACCGAGTTGCCGAGCTGGTCGGTCAGCGTCCCGTTGGCGGCGGCCTTGAACGAGCCGTCACGGGTGTAGCGGACGCCCTTGGCGGTCTGGACGGCGAAGTAGCCCGGCCCGGCGATGCCGAGGTCGAGCGGCTCGCCGGTGTCCCGGAGCGCCTCGGGGGTGAGGTCGGTGACCTGCTTGGTGATCAGCGGGCCCTGACCCAGCTTGCCGACGGTCTCGCCGGTCTGGGTGTTCTGCAGCAGCAGATCGGAGAACGAGCGCTGCTGGGAGCGGTCGGCCTTGTAGCCGGGCGTCGCCGAGTTGGCGAGGTCGTTGGCGATCTGATCCTGACGGACCATCTCGGCGACCATGCCGGCGGCGGCGATGTAGAGACCGCGTTCCATGCCTTCTGGAGAGTCGGCGGCGCCCCGGTGGACTTGAGGCGGCCAGACGACATGCGAACCTGTCGGCCGACATGGATGCCGTCCCGGTCAATCTGGTCCTGCTGCGGGGCCTGCTGCCCGACCTGTCGCTCACGCCGGGGACGGTCCTCAGCGCGCGGGTGTTGGACGCGCGCACGCTGTCGCTCGCCGGCGTCCGGCTGGCGGCGCAGCTGCCGGAAAGCGTCGCGGCGGGACAGGTGTTGCGGCTGCGCGTGCAGGAGGCGAGCACCGACCGGATCCACCTGCAGATCGTCGAGACGGCGGGGCAATCGCAGGTCGCCGAGCAGGCCGCTGCGCCGCAGGTGCCGCCGTCGGCCTACCAGCTGGCGCTGCCGGGCGGGGCGCTGGCGCGCGTGTATGTCGAGGAGCGCGAAGCGGCCGAAGGCGGCAAGCGCGGGGCGGGTCCGGCACGGTCGGTGGTCGTCCGCTACGACTCGCCCACGCTCGGCCGGCTGGACATCCGCCTCGACGCGAGCTCGGCGGCTGTCCACGTCTCCGACGGCGACCCCGCGCTGCGCGTGCGCGCCGCCGCTGACCAGCTGCGCGACGCCTTGGCGCAGGCCAGCGGCGCACCCGTCCTCGTCACCGTCCACCCACGCGCGCAGACGCTGAATGTCCAAGCCTGAGCGCCCGCGGCGCGCTGCGGCGCTGCGCTACGACAAGGACCGGGTAGGCGCCCCGAAGGTCATCGCCGCCGGCGCTGGGCTGATCGCCGACCGCATCGTCGAGATCGCCCGCGAGCAGGGCGTGCCGGTCCGTGAGGACCCCGCGCTGGCCGAGGCGCTCGCACGCCTGGAGCTCGAGCAGGAGATCCCGACCGAGCTGTTCGTCGCCGTCGCCGAGGTCCTGGTCTGGGCCTACGGCCTCGAGCCAAAGCGCCGGCTCGACCGCTAGACCGGCAGCTCGCAGTTGGCGAGCAGCTCTTCCATCTCCTCGCGGGGGAGGGGGCGGGCGAAGTGGTAGCCCTGGCCGTACTCGCAGCGCAGCGCGGCGACCGCGGCGCGCTGCTCGGGGCGCTCGATGCCCTCGGCGATGGTGCGCAGGCCGAGGTTGTGCGCCAGGCCGACGATCGAGCGGATGATCGCCTGGCTCTCGGGGCGCTCGATCATCGTCGCGACGAAGGAGCGGTCGATCTTCAGCGTGTCGCCGGGGAAGTCGTGCAGGACGGTCAGCGACGAGTAGCCGGTCCCGAAGTCGTCGAGCTGGATCGAGATGCCCAGAGCCAGCAGCTCGTCGAGCACCGCGCTGACCAGCTCGGGGTTCTCGATCAGCGTGCTCTCGGTGATCTCCAGCACGAGGTTGGCGGCCGGGAGGTCGTGGTCGTGCAGCGCGGCGCGGACGTGCTCGACCAGGCCGCCGTCGGTGATCTGGCGAACCGAGACGTTGACGCTGACCGTCACGTCGGGGGCGACGACGGCGCGCTGGCGCCAGTCGCTGAGCGTCTCGCAAGCGCTGCGCAGGATCAGCACGCCGAGCGCGCCGATCAGGCCCGACTCCTCGGCGACCTCGATGAACTCCGACGGCGGGACGGCCTCCTCGTCGGCGGGCCAGCGGGCCAGCGCCTCGAGGCCGTGCAGCGCGCCGCTGCGCAGGTCGATGATCGGCTGGAAGAACGTGCGCAGCTGCTGGTGCTCAATCGCCTGGCGCAGCCGCGTCTCCAGCGAGACGCGGTCCACGACGCGCTGGTGCATGGACGCGTCGAAGAGCTCGCAGCGCCCGCCGCCGCGCGCCTTGGCGTCGTACATCGCGATGTCGGCGTTGCGGATCAGCTCGTCGGGGCTGACGCAGCCGTCGAGGTTGTGGGCGATGCCGATCGACGCGGAGACCGACAGGTCGCGGCGGTCGAAGCGGATCGGCTCGGCGATGACGGCGGCGACGCGTGCGGCGATCTCCAGCGCAGCGGCGGCAGTGACCTCGCCGTCGAGCAGGATCGCGAACTCATCGCCGCCCAGGCGCGCCAGCGTGTCGCCGGGGCGCAGGATCTGCCCGACACGGCGGGCGATCTCGATCAGCAGCCGGTCGCCGGCCGCGTGGCTGAGGCTGTCGTTGACCAGCTTGAAGCGGTCGATGTCGACGTAGAGCAGCCCGCACGCGTAGCTGGTGTCACGTTCCAGATGCCGGAGGCATTGCGTCAGCCGGTCCAGGAAGAGCGCGCGGTTGGGCAGCCCGGTGAGGCTGTCGTGCAGCGCGTCGTGGATCAGCCGCTCCTGGGCCACGCGCCGGTCGGTGATGTCTGACAGCGAGCCGGTGATGCGCCGCGGGCGCCCGTCGGCGTCACGCGTCGTCAGGCCGCGCGTGAGCACCCAGCGCCAGCTGCCGTCGGCGTGGCGGATGCGGTGCTCGTTCTCGAAGTGCATGCTCTCGCCGGCGAGGTGGAGGTTGATCTCGCGGCGGAGGCGACCGACGTCGTCCGGATGGACGAGGTCGAACCACGCGTCGGGCCGGTCGGAGGCAAACGCGTCGGCATAGCCGAGCAGCGCCTTCCAGCGCTCGGAGAAGTGCATGCTCTGGCCAGCGAGGTCCCAGTCCCAGATCCCGTCGTTGGTGGCCTGGACGGCGACCGCGTAGCGCTCCTCGCTGCGCCGCAGATCCACCATCACCTGGTGGTGGCGGACCGCGTAACGGATCGTGCGCTCCAGGCTCGGCGCGTCGATCGTGCCCTTGACCAAGTAGTCGGTGACGCCGAGCTCGGAGGCCTGGACGTCGACCTCGTAGTCGTCCTGGCCGGTGAGGACGATCACCGGCGCCGGCGGCTCGCTGTCCCACGCATCGCGCACGAGGTCCAGGCCGGTGCGGTCGCCGAGGCGGTAGTCGACGAGGTAGAGGTCGTGGCGCGCCTCGCGGATCGCCTGCAGCGCAGGCAGGTAGCTCTGCTCCCACTCGAGCTGGAACCAGGCCGTGCCCGGCACCTGCAGCATGCTGCGCGTGAGGACGAAGTCGTCTTCGTCGTCCTCGACCAGCAGGATCCGCAGCGACTCACTCCGCGGCATCGGCGTCTTCTTGGGGCAGCTCGACGAGGTCGAACCAGTAGCAGGCCAGGGTCTTCATCACGTCGGCGAGCTGCTCGAAGGTGACGGGCTTGCTGACGAACGAGTTCACGCCAAGGTCGTAGGTGCGAAAGATGTCCTCCTCGGCTTTCGAGGTCGTCAGGACGACGACCGGGATCCGGCGCAGCTCGGGGTCGCTCTTGATCTCGGCCAGCGCCTCGCGCCCATCCTTCTTGGGCATGTTGAGGTCCAGCAGGATCAGCCCGGGCCGGGGCGCCTCGGTCCCGCCGGCCGCGTAGACGCCGGTGCCGCGGAGGTACTGCATCAGGTCGTCGCCGTCGACGACGAAGCGCAGGTCGTTGACCAGCCGCGAGCGCCGCAGGGCGTCGGCGGTGAGGACGCGGTCGTCCTCGTCGTCGTCGGCCAGCAGGATCGTGATGGAGCGGTGTTCTCGCGGGGGGCTAGGCGAGTGCATGGGGGACCTCCTTGGGCTCGGACTCGGGGAACAGCGAAGTGGGCTCCCCGGCATCAGCCGGCTGGCGCAGCGGCAGGCGGACGGTGAACGTCGCGCCCTCGCCTTCGCGGCCGTCGGCGGTGATCGTGCCGTGGTGGCGCTCGACGATCTTGCGGCAGAGCGCGAGGCCGATCCCGGTGCCCGGGTAGGCGCTGGCGCCGTGCAGCCGCTCGAAGGCGCGGAAGATCCGCGTGGCGAACTGCGCGTCGAAGCCGAGGCCGTTGTCTGCGATCGTCAGCTCGGCGATGCCGTCGGCGACGGCAGCGTGCACGGTGATCTCCGGGGTGACGCTGACCCCGTCCCCGCCCACCCTCTGGAACTTCAGCGCGTTGCCGAGCAGGTTCTGCAGCAGCTGGCGCATCTGCGTCGGCTCGGCCTCGATCGTCGGCAGCGGGTCGATCGTGACCTGCGCGCCGCTCTCCTCGATCGCGACCTCGAGGTCGGCGAGCACGGAGCCGGCGGTCTCGCCGAGGTCGACCTCGGCGAACGGGCGGGCCTTGGTCGAGACGCGCGAGAACATCAACAAGTCGTCGATCAGCGCGCGCATCCGGCCGGCCGCGTCGCTCATCCTGCGCAGGAAGTCCTGGCCCTGCTCGCTGAGGCGATCGCTCTCGGTCGCGGTGATCTGCGCCGCGAAGGTCTGGACCTTGCGCAGCGGCTCTTGGAGGTCGTGAGAGGCGATCGAGGCGAACTGCTCGAGCTCGGCGTTGGAGCGCGAGAGCTCGGCGGCGTGGCGCAGCAGCGCGTTGGTGCTCTGGAGGTTGGCGTTGCTGTCGGCGAGGCGGTCGTTGGCGAGCATGACCCGCCGCAGCAGGGCCAGGAAGGCCAGCGCGGTGAGGCCGAGCGCGGCGTAGATGATCCACGGCAGCCACTTGCGCGAGCCCGAGTTCGCGCTGAACAGCGCGGCCTTCGAGGAGGTCATCACGACGCGCCAGCTGCTGCCGGGCACCGGAACGGCCACGAAGTAGCCGTCGCGTCCGTAGGAGCCGTCGCCGCCGTGCTTGACCGCCGTGGCCAGCCCCCGCTCGCCGACGGTGCGGCCCACCGGCTGTGCCGCGTTGCGCGCGCCGATCACCGCGGAGCGGCTGTCGAGGACGTACGCGGTGCCGCCCCGGGTCGGGACGCGTCGCAGGTAGCTGGAGAGGAACGGCCCGAAGAGCGCGGTCGGCGCGCCGCTGACGATGACCCGCCGGCCCGCGTCGGTGTTGAGCGAGACGGCGAGGTCGATGACTCCCGCGTTGACATCGCCCAGCGAGACGGGCGCGCCGGTGCGCGCCGCCATGACCGCGCGCGAGGAGAGGACCGCGCTGCGCTGCTGCGGCGTCAGCGAGCGCGAGGCCGAGATGATCTGCCCGCGCGCGTCCAGCAGGACCGAATATGCGAGGTGCCCCTGCTTGGTCGCCTGATCCAGAGCGGTCGGGCTCACCGATTTCGCGCCGTAGCGCTGCTCGGCCTGTGGCGCCGCAGCAGCCGAGGAGAGAATGGCCTGCGTCAGCGCTGAGATGACCTGCGCGCGGTCGCGAAAGCGCGAGATCGCACGGTCACGCAGCCCGCTCTGGCTGGCATTGAGCTGGACCGCGAACAGGCCCAGCACAACGACGACGACCAGCGCCGCCCCGCCGATGATTGCCTTCGCCCGGCGACCGCGTAGTCGCGACCACCGAGATCCCGCCGACGATGTCTGAGACATCCCGCCCCCCTTGTCGGGCAGTTACCTGCTGCCCGAGCCTATCGGCAAAAGGCGGGATGTACTTGACCAATTTTTATCGTCCTACGGCCCCCCGCAAGACGACATGCAGGGGAGCTGCTTACGCGACGGCCTGGAAGAGCGGCGCGAACGGCTCGCTCCCGAAAGCGTGTGCGCTACGCAACCGCCTGGAACAGAGGCGCGTCGTCGTCGAGCTGCGTGCGCAGCGTCTTCTTGAGCTGGCCGTGGATCTGGCAGACGCGGGACTCCGAGACGCCAAGGATCTCGCCGATCTCGGCCAACGTCATGTTCTTGACGTAGAGCAGGACGGCGACCTCGCGCTCACGCTGGGGCAGACGGGAGAAGGCCTCGCGGAACTTGTCCTTGGCCTGCTCCTTGGCCGCCTGGTGCAGCGGGTCGGCCGATGCGTCGGTCGAGGCGATCGTGTCGATGCGCTCGATCGTCGTCTCGTCATCGGAGAGGACGAGCGTGTTCAAGGAGGTGAGGTCGGACTGGGTGACCTCGTCGCGGCGCTTGCGCAGTTCGGCGACGGTGGTGCCCATTGACTCGGCGAGCTCGGGCTGCGTGGGGCGACGGCCGTGCAGCGTGGTGAACTCGTCCGCGGCGCGCTCGATGTCGCGCTCCCAGCGGCGGACCGAGCGCGGGGCCCAGTCCTGGCGGCGGAGCTCGTCGAGCACGGCGCCGTGGATGCGGGTCCAGGCGTACTGCTCGAGCGTGGCGCCCTTGGCCGGGTCGTAGCGCTCGATCGACTGGATCAGCGCCTCGAGGCCGCAGGAGATGAAGTCTTCGACCTCACAGCGGGCCGGCATCTCGCGGACCTTCTTGTAGACGATGTACTTGACCAGGGGGGCGAAGGTCAGCACGAGACGATCACGGACAGCGCGGTCGTTGGTGCGGCGGTACTCCTTCCAGAGGGCGAGGGTGTCCTCAGAGGAAAGGCGGCGCTTTGAGGTTTGGGCGGTGGCGAGGCTCACGACATTGCTCCTTGGTGCGGGGGGACGCTGAGAAATATCGGCCCACCCCCGAACCTTCCGCATCCCCGTATTCCGGTATCTGACCCTGGACATGCGGCTAGACGCCCCCTCCCCAGAACTGGTGAGGGAGCGGGTCAAACCTGCATCGAGCGTGCTCAAAGCTGTGCATGGTTGACCAAGGGGCTTGACGGGCGCGCGGGCGTACGCGTGAGGCGCCCGGCGCCGGACCGGTCAGATCGTGCAGCGCTCAACTCGCCACGACGGCGGTCGAACCATCGGGGTGGCGGCCCTCCCCGTCGACCCTTCCCTCCAAGGAGCTCAGCACCCCTCATGGCGCTTCGCCTCGTCGCGCCGGTCGACGGACCGGCCACCCAGACCTCCGCCGCCCCGGCCACCGGTGCGGCTGCCGTCGCGCAGGTCACCAACCGCGCGGCAGGCCTGCTGGACGCGCATGACCTCGACGGCTGGCGCGCGCTCGTCGCTGCTGCGGCCGAGCTCGTCGATCACCACGACCGCTACCTCGCGCGGCGCCTGCTGCTCGAGTCCGTCCTGCGCAATCGCGCGCAGACCGGCGCGCAGAACGCCGAGCGCTTGCTGGCCGGCGCGATCGCCGCGGTCGAGGGCCTGGAGGACACCCCGCGCGAGCCGGTCCTGTTGAATTTCGCCGGCGTCCTGCTCTACGAGCTGGGCGCGATCGTCGCCGCCGAGGCGCTCTTTCGCGCCGCCCAGCGCCTGGACCCCGACCTGGCCGACGTCGCCGCCAACCTGCGCGAGTGCAAGCGCCGCCGCCAGCAGGGCATCACCACGCCCCAGGGCCTGCCGCCGCAGGTGCTGCGCGCCTTGCGCGACCTCGGCCCGCGCGCCCAGCGGGCCGCCCAGAAGGCCGTGCCGGCCACCGGCCAGACCGTCAGCCTTTGCATGATCGTCAAGGACGAGGAGGCGATGCTGCCGCGCTGCCTGGCCGCCGCCGCGGAGTTCGTCGACGAGCTCATCGTCGTCGACACCGGCTCGACCGACCGGACGATCGCGATCGCCGAGTCCTTTGGCGCACGGGTTCTGCACCACGAGTGGGACGGCGACTTCTCCGCGGCCCGCAACGTGGGCCTCGACGCCGCGACTTCGGACTGGCTGTTCTACCTCGACGCCGACGAGGTCCTGGTCGAGGGCGACGGCCCGCGCCTGCGCGAGCTGCTCGGCCACACCTGGCGCGAGGCCATCTTCCTCACCGAGACCAACCACGTCGGCGAGCTCGAGGACGGCGCGGCCGTCCAGCACAACGCGCTGCGCCTCTTCCGCAACCGTCCCGAGTACCGCTTTGAGGGACGCGTCCACGAGCAGTTCGCCCACAAGCTGCCGACGCTCGGAGAGCGCATCGCCTACACGCAGGTGCGCATCGAGCACTTCGGCTACCTCGGCGCCGTGCGCGACGCCAAGGAGAAGTCGCGGCGCAACCTGGAGCTGCTGGAGCGTCAGATCGCCGAGGGCGTCGACACGCCGTTCCTGCACTTCAACCTCGGCTCCGAGCGCGCCGCCGCCGGTGACGTCGCCGGCTCGCTGGTCCACCTCTCTCGCGCCTGGGAGAAGGTCGCAGACGACCCCGAGCGGCTGGAGTACGGCTACTTCCCGTCACTCTGCGCGCGGCTGGTCAAGGCGCTGAACGCCAACGGCCGCCATCAGGACGCGATCGCCCAGGCCGACCAGATCCTGGCCGAGCTCGAGGGCTTCACCGACCTGGTCCTCGAACAGGCGATGGCCTATCGCGCTCTCGGTGATCGCGACGCCGCGATCGCGCACTTCGAGCGCTGCATCGCCATGGGTGACGCCCCGGCGCGCTTCAGCGCGACCGTCGGCGCTGGCACCTTCCACGCGCGCAACCTGCTGGCCGAGACCTTCATCGACGCCGGCCGCCTGGCCGACGCCGAGGCCCAGCTGCACCACGTGCTGGAGCACTTCCCGGCCTTCATCGGCGCCGTCGAGCCCTACGCCCGCGTGCTGCTGCGCAGCGGTGTGCCGGCCGCCGAGGTCGTGGCGCGCATCGACGCGCTCGTGCCCGAGCCCACGCCCGGCCAGCGCTTCTTGCTGGCGGTTCCGTTCTATGAGAGCGGCGCGGTCGATGAGGCCGCTACGCAGCTGCAGACGGTCCTGGCGGCCCAGCCTGGCGCCCACGCCGCCCGCGTCGCGCTAGCCGAGGCGCAGCTGTCGGCCGGGGACCTCGCTGCAGCCGCCGCGACCGCGCTCGCCATCCCGGCCGACGCGCCGCACGGGCCCGCGGCCGCCCAGACCGCGCTCTTTGCCCGCACCGCCGCGGGGGCCGAGTCAGCGCTGCTCGACGAGGCCTTCGCCTACGCCGCTGCCGCCGGCACCGATCCGGCGCAGTTGGCCGTCTTCGCCGCGTGGCGTGGTGGAGACGATGGAGTGGGTGGGGATCTTCTCATTCCGGCCGCCGCCGCCCCGCTGGTCGCCGTGATGCTCGAGGCGCTGGCGCGTTTGGAGGACTTCGACGGCTTTGAGCGCCTCGCCGGCGTCGTCGAGCTCCTCGACCTGCCGTGGCGCGAGCAGCGCGAGCTGCTGGCCGTCGTCTACTACCGCCGCGGCTTCCTGGAGTCGGCCGCCAACGAGTGGTTCGGCGTCGTGCAGCGCCTCGGCGCCCCCGATGAGCGCGCACTGCTGGGCATGGCGCTGCTGGCCGAGGCCCAGGGACTCCACGACGACGCCCGCACGCTGCGCGACGAGGCGGCAACGCTGTCATCAACCGCTGCTTGAGCCCTGATGTCCGCGGCCCACGCCTACACCTCCGCGTCCGATCCAACACTCGTTCGATCGTCCAGGCCCCTGCTCAAGGGCCTCCCTGGCCCACCGATGACCGGAGAGACAGCGGCAGTACACGGCTCACGGACGAGCCGGGTGGACTTCGAAAGGATCGGGATGGATATCGACGCGACACAGGGAACCGGGGGCCCGACAGGGGTGCACCCGGAGCCGGTCCGGGCCGACGAGGCCCCGGCGACCGGCGAGTTCGCGGAGGTGCTCGACCTGGCTGACGCGCGCAAGCGCCGCATGACCGGCCCCGATCGCATTCCCGACGAGGTCTGGGACGACATCACCCGGGCCGCGCAGCTCGCTGACGATCTCTCCGCTCACGGCCACAGCGTCCGCTTCGACACCCACCGGCTGACCAATCGCGTCGTCGCCTCGCTGGTCGACAACGACGGGCGCACCCTGCGCCCGGTCGACCTCGGCGAGATCTTCGGCAGCGACCCCGACCCGGCTTCGGCCGCCTAGGACTCCCATGGCAGGCATCCAGCTCAGCGGCCTCGTCTCCGGCATCGACACCCAATCGATCATCTCCCAGTTGATGACGATCGAGAAGGCGCCGCGGACCAAGATCACGCTCGACCAGGACGCGACGACCAAGCGCCAGAGCCTCCTGCAGGACCTCTCGACCAAGCTCACCACGCTGAAGTCGACCAACGACGACCTCAAGTCCGTCCTCAGCTGGCTCGACACCCAGACCATCGAGAGCGCCGACGCGTCGAAGGTCACCGTGTCGCGCACCGGCGGCGCGCCCCCCGGCGGCTATGACGTCGCCATCACCCAGCTCGCCTCGGCCGAGCGCCAGACCTTCGGCTTCGTCAGCCCGAGCGCCGACGGCACGCTGGACATCGCCAACGCCGACGGCTCGGCGCGGACCTCGATCGCGCTCAAGGCCGGCGCGAGCGTCGACGACGCCGTCTCGGCCATCAACGGCTCCAGCACCTCCAAGCTCTACGCGGTCAACGTCAACGGCAGCCTCGTGCTGAGCGCCAAGACGACCGGCGAC